>CAZWGW010000118.1:0-13385 GCA_964633565.1 uncultured Planctomycetaceae bacterium | reverse complement strand
CTGCTGGACGTCGACGACGCCGCGTCGCGTGAAAACTCGTACGGAGAACTGGCTCCACCTGAAACCGACGTCTGCCTGTCGTGCGGCGCTCCGATGTCCGAAGATCAGGCGCAGTGCACTGCCTGCGGCTGGTCGTACTCGGAGTCGGAGGAACCCCAGTCACACGACGACGCCGACGCCGCTTCGGCGGAGGTGGCGCCGGTGCCGAAGCCCGCGCATCGGTTCCCGAGCCGCGTTTCCCGCGTCGAGGGCTGGAGGAGAGTTGCGCTTCAGATCTGGGTGAGCCTGGTGCTGGGTATGCTGCTGTTCGGGCTGTTGTTCGGGCTGCTGGCGTGCGTGCAGCCGTTGTTTCGATAGCGGCCTGCAAGTCACGTGAAGCCGTGCCCGTCAGGAAGCGGGCCGTGTTTTCAATCGGCCAGCGTCGTGACGGGCGCGGCCCGTTCATTATTGCGCCATCGATTTCGACCCGTTCGGCGAACCCGCGATCGGCACCCCCTGCGGCAGAGGCCGCGCCGCCACGTCAAGACCCGCGCCGTGAACGTACTCCAGCAGCTTGCGATGCAGCTCGAAGCTGTCGGGATAGACCCAGAACGTCACCGTCGTATCGGGACCGGCCCGGTCCAGCGCGCGGCGAAACCGCGACGACCGCGAGAGCGCCTCTTCGGCCGATTCCGTGACCAGCTCCGCCAGCGGCTCCAACTCATAGAACGACAGCCCCATGCGGACGTAGCCCGCTCCAAATTGCAGTTCTTCCAGGACCGAGAGCGGGATGCGCTCGATCACGTAGTGCATCTTGAATCCTTCGACGGGGCCGATCGAGCCGTCATAGCGCTGCAGCCGCATCAGGGAGTCCCGATTGCGTTCGATGCGGAACTTCAACTCGTTGGCGAGGGCGTCGAGCGGCACGACGGACACCCGTCCCTCCGCGAGGCGAAAGTGGACCTCGTTCCCTTCGACCTGCCGGCTGACTGGCGTCACCCGGTGCTTGAGGACCTGCGTCGCGGGGCGTTCGGCGGCCGCCGCACGGAGTTCACCCTGCAAAGTCGCCAGTCGGTTCTGCAACTCGCGCAGCGACGCCCGGGCATCGCCCGATTGGCGCTCGGCCGCGATGCGCGCCTGTTCGTCTCCCTGCAACGCCGCCTGCAACGAGGAGGCCTGCGCGGCAAGTTCGGTTCGCCGCCGTTCCAGGTCCGCCTGCCGGCGTTTGGACCGTTCAATGTCTGATGTCAGTCCCACCATCCGCGCCTGCTGCTCGCGGGCGCGGGCAACGAGTTCGGGCGGCGGCTCGGCGGGCTCCGGTGGGGCCTCCGGCACTTCCACAACGACCACTGCGGGGAGAGCCGGTTCGGCTTCCTCCGGCGGCTCCGGGTCCGGCTCGGGTTCGATGACGGCTACAGGTTGTGGTTGCGGAGCACTTCGGGCAGTTGCCGGTGTGTCGGTCGGTTCGCGACTGACGCGCAGGCCGGCGATGACCATCAGAATGATCAGAATGCCGACCACATTCGCCACGACGTCGAGAAACGAGTCGGAGCCGAACGCCAGATCAACCTGCTTTTTTCTCCGAGCCATCGTGTCCGTCCTGCACGCCTTATTCCAGCACCTGGTCGACGCTGGAACGCAGCCCCCAGTGGTCGGTCAACCCGCTCAACCGCTCCTGATACTGAATTCCGCCGGGAAGCACCTG
The DNA here is from genome assembly GCA_964633565.1 of uncultured Planctomycetaceae bacterium. GTDB lineage: Bacteria > Planctomycetota > Planctomycetia > Planctomycetales > Planctomycetaceae > CAZWGW01. The sequence goes on along the minus strand of CAZWGW010000118.1, from coordinate 11,701 downwards.
GAAACGGACGGTCGGCAGCCAGTAGAAGCTCTTGGGCGGCCGGCCCCAGCCGCGCACGTGCGCATCCAGCCGGGCGGCCAACTGCTCCTGCAATTCTTCGCGCGACATGCCGCTGGTGATCTCGATCGGTTTCTCACCGGCGACCTGCACTTCGCTGGCGCCGACGCGGACCACGACCTCGCGCTCCAGGCCGATGTTGCTGCCGACTTCGCGGATTCCCCACTGGCGGACGTCGGTCTCCGATTCAGTTCCCGCCGGACCTCCCGTTGAGCGCAGAACGGCGACCTGTGAGTCCGACGTGGCGGGACCGGTCTGACTGGCGGTCGATCCCAACGGAGGACGCGCTCCGGAGTTTGGTGCCGCAGCTCCGGACTGCTGCGTGTCGCGCAGGCTTGCGTCCCAACTTGCGACGTTGCCGGTCCGCGCGCGTGCACGGGAACTTTCCCAGCCGTCGATGCCCGCCGTGGACTGTGCGGACGGTGCTTCCACGGTGCCCCGAGCGTCGAACGGCTCGACGTGGCGACCAGCGTCGGCCGCGTCGACAGCGCCGGCGCCGCCGTCCGGACTTTGCTCTCCCGGCGCACCTTGCGCACGACCATTCGCGCGGCGCGCGGCGATTGCGGCCTCCAGCAGGTTCGCGGAGGGCCCTCCCATCGCTTGCGCCGATGGAGACGACGCCGGCGGGCGCGGTGCTCCAGTTTCAGCCGCAGCGTTGCCGATCGCGGGGCCCGCGCCGCGCGGGATGTCGACGATCCGCGGCGACGGCAGCGGCGATGATTGAGGAGCACGCTCAAACTGACGGCCGCCGACGTGGACGGTCTTCTGGCCGCGCCGCAGACGCTCGACTTCGTCCAGATAAAACCGGCCGTCCTCACCGGCAAATTGCAGTTGCGCCGCGACCGGCATGCGTCCCGTCCTCGTCTGCGCCATGAGCCGGTCTCGTTGGGAAATCATGGCGTCGACCGCCAGTCGGCACGACTGGGCGGCCGCCGGGTCGGTCTCGGGCCACTCGAATTGCTGGTCCTCCGTCACCAGTTCATAGCCGAACGGCTGGTCGAGACCCTCCAGCAGCCGCCGCGCCACGTAATAGCCCGTCGTCCCTCCCGGCCGGACGACGAGCAACACATACGGCCGCCCTGCCGATGCACCCGAACGCACGTCTTTCAGGTCTCGCGCCGCCCAGTAGGTCATCAGGGCCTCGGTCCCCGCCAGCAGAGGATTGTATGTCGGCGTAAACCCGTTCAGTTGCTGCGGGGTGACGGTGATCCCTTCCGCAGCAAACGTCAGCCCGGCCTCCGTGCACTCAATAACGATTGGCCGGCGCGTCGTGCCCGACTGGCCGTCGTACGAGACGATGGAAAACCGCCCGGCCGCCCTGGACTGCTCCGCGCGCACGCGGCGTAGTTCCGTATCAACGCGGGATAACTCGCGGTCCAGTTCCGCGCGGCGCTGCGCCTGCTGAGCGCCGGCGCTGCCGAGTTGTTCCGTGGCCTGTTTCAACTGGTCGCGCCGGCGCTGCATTTCCTGCAAACCGGCCTCCAGCGCGTTCGCATCCGCTTCCGTGGAAGCGGCAGTCGTCTCAACCTGCCGCAATTGCGACTCGAGCCGTTCGCGGTCGGCCTGCAGGACGCCGACGATCTGTTCCCATTCCGCGCGCAGTTCGGCTGCGGTTGGACCTGCGGGGGGGAGCGGGACCGGCTCCGGCGGCGGCTCGGCGATGGGAATCTCGATCGGGGGCGCTTCGAATTCAGGCGGCTCGGCCTCGGGAACGATCGGCGCGATGTCGCGCGGCAGCGTGAGCAGCCCGGCTTCAAACTGCTGTTGCAACTCGACCGCCGCGGCCCGCTCGAGCGCCTGCTGCCGGATGCGGCGCGTCGTCACCAGCAGCAGGAAGATCAGCGCCCCCATCACGCACACCAGCACCGCCAGGAACGGGAACAACTGCACGCTCGGGGTGGTGGATCTGCGGGCGGACATCGCAGTGTGGAGTCGGGTGTGAGAATCTCAGAATTGCGGCGGAATGGGGCCAGGTCGCGAGAGACAGTCCACTTCGCCGCGGTTTGGGAACTTTTCACAACCGACCCCGGCCCGCGTCACGCGGCGGCGCGGGTCCGCGTGTGCGCCGTCAGCAGGTGCACGGCGGCGTTCAGGCTGTGCATCGTCTGCTCGAACGTCTCGGCGGCCCGCAGCGCCACGATGTTGTCGATCAGCCGTCGCTGCAGTGTCTCCAGTTCCTGCTCGCGCTCGCCGAGTTGTGCCAGCAGTTCTCCCTGCCGGTTGACCGCCTCAAGTTGCGATTCGACGACGCGGGTCGTGCGCTGGAGCTGCCCCTGCCAGCCGCCGATGGTCGACGTGACTTCCGAGAGCAGCTTCGCGGCCCGCTCGTCGGACGCCACCTGAGCCGACTGGATCGCCGTCGACAGGCGTGCGGAGAATTCGTCCAGCCCGGCGAACAGCGCCGCGTCCTGGTCCCGGCGGGCCTGTGCCGATTGATCGAGCTGCCGGCCCAGGTCGCGCATCGCCTCGCGGTAGGCGCGGACGAACTCCTGCCGGAACTCGTCCAGTTGCGCGGCGTGCCCCTGCAGCGTCTTGTCGGTGCCGGCGTGCAGAGCCGCCGAAAGCTGCTGCTGCTGCGATTCGAGCGTGCCGTTCCAGCGGCGGCGGAGTTCTTCAACCGAGTCCTGCCACAGCGTCGTCTGCGTTTCGATCAGCGTTTCGGTCCGGTCAAGAAATTTCTGCGCTGCCTTGATCTCGGCCTCGGCCAGCGGATTGCCGGCGTGAGGGTTTTCGGGGAACAGCGGCAGCAGGCGGCACTGGCTGATCTCGGCCACCTCCGCGGCGACCTGGTCTTCCGATCGCCGGACGAAATAATACGTGAAGACCAGCACCACCGAACACGACAAGGCGATCGCCGTCGTGTCGAACGCGACCGCCAGGCCTCCGACCACGGTCGAGAGTGACTTGTCAAGCTGGTCCGGTGTGATGGCGGCGATCGCCTCGGTGATGCCCATCACCGTTCCGAGGAACCCGAAGATCGGCACGGCCCAGTTGATGTTCTGCAGGAGAGCATAACCGTCCGTAATGCGGTCGGCCGCCTGCTCGTCAAGGTATTTGATGTGCTCCTCCAGCCCCTTGCCGGACGGACGGTGTCGGATGTGTCCCGCCACTTCCGCGAGGCGACGTGCGATCTGCGTGTGACGAAGCGTCGCGGGTAACTGGGAGCGCGCGGCCTGCAGTACCGCGTCCGGAGTGGCCGCTTGGGAATTGAGGTTGCACAGCGCCAAGGCCCGACGTTCCGCACGGACTTGCAGGTGCTTCGCCGCCAGGATTGCCAGCCCCACGAAAAACAAGGCCGCCTGCACGTACTCCAGCGGGTGGCCGCAGAAGTAACGTTGCGCCAGTTCGCGATACCGCGGAAGGTGCGGGATCGCCGCGTAGAACGCCACGGTGACCATCCCGCCCCACAGGTAGGGTGAGGCCAGCATCCGGAATAACCACCCCTCGTCCGGCGCATCGTCGACGAAGGGGACGTCAGTTCGGCTCAGTTCCGTGGCCATGGACGATCTCCGGCACGCCCGCCGTGGAGTGTGAGTTGAACGCACACGTGTCCCCGCTGGACCGGCGAAAATGGCCGGTCATCGGGCGCGGTGCGACCGCTTCAACTCTTAGAATCGTCGCGGGCGGTGGAATCGATTCTGGAAATCGGGAGGAAAGCGCGGATTCCCCGCGTCCGATCGGCGACTCCCGATTGCATCACGGCGGGAAGGGGCAGATTCCGCCGCTCTCAATGCGTCATCGCATGGAACACGATGTTGATTCCCATCGGATAGGCCCATTTCTCGGAGAACTCGTGAAAGTACTCCTCGTCTTCTCCCTCGCGCTCCCAGCCGTCGCCGAGGTCGGTGTTGTGGCAGATGATCATCATCATCCGCCCGTTGTCGTCGAAGACGCCGCGATAGTGCGGCTCCTTTGCGTCCGACCGTTCATAGGTCACACCGCTGCGGACCCAGCCGATCGAGGGGACCTGCGGCTTCTGTTTCAGATCATAAACGCAATGGAAGATCTCATGTTCCAGCGGCAACTCCTGCGGCTCGCGGTCGGGGAAGACCTTCTGATAGTCCACGTAGAAGTTGTCCCATTCGCTTTCGCCCCAGAAGTCGTCGACCATCACGAACCCGCCGTTCAGGCAGTAGCGACGCAGGGCGGCCGCCTCATCGGGCGACAGATTCATGCCCGGCTGAAGGTACCTGGGGTCTCCGCCCGGCTCGATGATGTACACGAAGGGATAATCGAACAACCGCGGGTCCGTGAGTTCGAGGATGATCGGGTCCGGACTCACGCGGAGCGACGTGAGCTGCTGCAGCCGGAAGGGGAAGTTGAGGTCGCTGTCGGGATAATCGACAGCCCATTTGCCGTAGCCGCCGCCGTACATGATCCGCACAAATGTGAAGACGTCCTCCGGGAACTCCTTGTCGACCTCCCAGTCGGGCACGCCTTTGCGGTCGATGAGGGGCGTCGTCGGGTCGGCATTGGAACGCCACCTCCTTCCGCGCTGCGCAAAGGCAGCAGCGCACAAGGTCAGCACGAGCAGGCAGGCAAGGACTCGTTTCATCCGGGGCACCCCTGAGTGAATTGTAGCCTCCACGGCGAGCGCGGTCACTGTGCAGTCGCCGGTTGCGACGGCGCTTCGCCGCTGCGAACGATCTTGAGCAGCAGCGCCTGCGCCGCCTGGTATCGCGGGGCCGACTCCAGCGCCAGCAGCACGTGCTGCTTTGCGAGGACCCGGTCGCCGCGCGATTCACGGAGCTGCGCCAACTGGTAATGCAGTTCCGCGGGATCATCCGGCTGCAGCGCCAGCAGGGCGGTGTACGCAGCCATTTCCTCCTCCGGCTGGCCGAGCTTCCGCGCGGCTGCCGCCAGCGCGCGATGTGGCTGCGGCACGAGTGGGTTCACTGCCAGCATCCGCAGCGCATTCGTCCGCACGGCTTCCCAGTCCTCGCGCGCAGTTTCAATTGCGATCAACCGCAGAAATGCGGCGCTGCCGTCCGGATCCAGCGCCGCATAGCGCAACAGCACCATCCGTTCCGCCTCGGTCTCGCCCAGTCTGCGGTGTACTGTCGCCAATCGCATGGCGGCGCACTCCGATCCAGTCTCGTCGGGATACAGTTCGATGATCCGGCGGAGCACCGGCTTCGCCTCTTCCCAGCGCTCCAACTGCATCAGCAGCATGGACAGCGCCGTCAGCGCGCGGATGTTGTCGGGGTGGTCGGCAACCCATTGCCGCAGATCAACCTCCGCATTCCCGCCGCGCAGCAGGTCCTCCAGGTCGGGACTGCTCCAGTCCGCTCCCGGGGCGAGCGATTTCGACTGCTCTGCGACGTAATCCGCGAACGCGGTCTCCAGACTGGCCAGTGGCGCCGCGTGCCGCTCGATCGCATCGTTGATCGAGACCCCGTCGCCGAGGTCGTGCAGGATCGCCGTCAGCGACTCGAACCCGAACTTCTCGATGAGGTATTCAACGACGAGCGACGACTCGAAATACGCAAACTGCACGTGCAGCGCGCTCCCGGGAGACAGAAACGCGCTGCTCAACTCACCGATCGGCGTCAACTCGCCGCTGACAATCAGCTCGCGGTAGGCCGGCGTCAGGCGCTCTCCCCAGCGCGGATTCGCCTGCCGCTCTTCGTAAACCGAGATCCCTTCGCTGAGCCAGCGCGGCATCTTGTTCTTCGTGAGGTTGAGCGTGACGACATGCGCGAATTCGTGCCAGAGTACGGCTTCCCAACTGCTCGGGTTGAGCTGCGCCGCCGGGCTGCTGGCCGTGATGACGTTGCCGAAGCAGACGCCGAGATAGCCCACGACGCCCGGCATGCCGAACGTCCGTACGGCAAAGTCGTCCGGCTTGTCGAAGATCTCGACGGTGACCTTCCCTTCCAGTTCCAGACCATATTTGTCGCACAAGGTCGCGCGGGCGCGGTGCAACAGGTCCAAGGCGCGCGGGCCGTACACCGCCGCCTCGTGGGCCGCCATGCGGAGGATGAACTCGTCGTCCTCGATCGTCTCGTAATTCCGCAGCTCGTCCCGCAGGTTGAGCAGGTTGTACATCGCGGTGTCGTAGCCGTCCGCCGCGAAGACGGCATCGGCCAGTTTCCAGCCTTCGTCCTCGTCCCCCAGGCGGAGCAGGTCTTCGGCAAGCTGCTTCCTGGCCGGCAGATAGCCGGGGTCGAGCGCGAGTGCCTGCCGCTGATGAGTCGCCCCTTCGGCGAAGCGGTACTTCTGCGACAGTTCACGGCCGATGATGAAATCCACTTCGGGATTCGAGGTCCATGTTGCGAGCGCCTCCTCGCGGAGCGACTTCTCCGACTCCGGGTCACTGCGCAGGTGCGCGAGCGCCGACCAGTACGCCAGCGCCTGAGGATGCACGGAGTTGATGCTCAGGATCCGGTTGAGCATGAACTCGGCGTCCTCGTACTGTTCGCCGTCGATCAGGTTGTCCGCCCGCAACAGCAATCCCGGAATGTGATTGGGATTGAGTTCAAAGACCCTGGCGAGTGCCGCCTCGGCCGCGGCCGAATCGGTCGACGCAAGTGCGGCGGCCAGTCCGTATTGGACATCGGCGTTGTCGGGGAATTTCTCTGCGGCCGCGCGAAACGTGTCGGCGGCCAGTTTTTCGTCCCGCTTGTCGAGGGCCAGCATGCCGAGCGCGATCTGCGGCTCGGCGCGGAGAGGGCTGTTCCGTTTGGCGCGCTGGAAAAACGCGTCCTGCACGTCTTTGGCGTCGGCGCCCATGGCGAGAGCGATCTCCCCCAGCGTAATCAGGTTATCAGCATCGGTGAACCGCCAGGCAGAGGATTCGACGAGACGCGCGATTTCGTCAGACTGTGCCGCGGCGAGGTCGGCATCGCCGGTGAACCGCGCCGCTGTTCGCAGCCGCCAGCGGAGCCGAATGCTCCATGAATATCGCTCCAGCGCCGCCTCGATCGTCGCTCTGGCGTCGGCGTAACGGCCGACGATCAACTCCATATCGGCCTTGAGCAGGTGCCACGCATCGCCGTAGAGCCGGTCGTTGACGGCCTGCGTCGCCTGTTGCAGCGCGTCTTCGTATTTGCCCGCCGCGGCCAGCGCCCGGGCTTCGTCGATCTGAGGTGCGGCGTCAGCGTGCGTCGTGCCCAGCACCAGAGCGACGGCGCCGGCCATGAGAGCGTGGCGTGAGGCGATCGACATCATCTGGCTGCAGCCCTCTCTCCTCCGGCTGCGAGGTCCCGCGCGACGCCTGCAAGGTAGCAGATTCGCGAACGCAAGTCTTGCCGGGTGCGAGCTGGCCAGAACAACACACCCCGGCTGCCGGGAGACAGCCGGGGTGTGCGCAGGTATTGCCGACGATCCGCTTCCTAGGTCACGAAGTCGGGCCGGGCAAACGACGCTCGCCGGAATCTGAGAATTGGATGGACGCAAAACGGGCAGAAAGACGGCAGTCGGACACCGCCTGTGTCGCAGGACAACGCCCAGGACTGCGATCGCCGCATTATTTGGAGAGAATCAGCCGGCCGTTGTGCGTCAATCGCAGGCGATACACGTCGTTGCCGTGCAGTATGCGGACTTCACTCGCCCCCTGCAGCAAGTCCTCGGAACGAATGTTCACAGGCTCTGCGGTCTCCCGTGCATCGGTTTCAGGTGCGCGCAGGGAATCTTCGGTCGGCAGCCGAGACTTTTCGTTCATGCGGCTCAATCGGAGTGGTTCGACCACGGTGTGCATGGTTGTTGCGTCAAAAGTCCGCCCTGAGAGGTGGTACTGCGCGTCTTTTCCGCAGAATGACCGCGAGCAGACTGCCACCGCCTCGTTGAACTCCGCGCGCAACCCAACCTCCAAGTAAAGCGAATCGCCCACTCCGCATTTGACGGAAAACTCGAAGACGGAACGAAAAACCGCCCTACGGTGCGGTATCGAGCGCCGCGCGCGGCGCGGCCGTTGGCTCCGAGGGCCCGGAAACGGGACTCACACGCAACGGCGCGGTTAACTCTGCATATTCTGGAAGTGCGCGAATCACCGAAAACTGTCGGTCGCGGTCGAGTTCCGCCACATTCTGATAGCCGCCTGCTATCGCCCGTTTCAGCAGTCGGAGCGCAGCTTGCGTGTAGTCCCGGAATCGCTTGCCTTCCGCCGGCGCCGCCCGGGCGCAAACGGCCAGGGCGCCCGCCGCGGCGCGCAGTTCAATCGGTTTGAGGTCGGGGAATTGCCCGACTGCATCGTCGACCGCCTGTGCGGCGTCTTCGATCCGTCCCGCCAGCGCCAGGTCGCAGGCACGGTTGATCCGCATCCACACGCGTCCGTCACGATCGTAAGCAATCGCACGTTCCCAACTGCCGATCGCTTCAGCATGCCGGCCCAATGCGGAGAGCGACATTGCCCGGCCCGCGTGTGCGTCCACGGCCAGCTTCCGCAGACCCCGGTCCGAGTCGATCTCATCGTCCAGACCCGACAGCGTCGCGAGGACACGATCGATCTGCTCAATGGCCTGCGCCGGACGGGCCGCCAGGCGGATGCGCTCGGCCGCATCCATTTCTGCCCGCAGCGGCGCGAACTCGGCGCTCACATTCCCGGGCATGCGAAATGAACTGCCGCTCTCCAACCCGATTGCCTCGGATCGCAACCGCCCGGCTTCCGCGACGAACCCGCGCGATTCCACCAGGTCCGCGAGACGTTTGAGCGCATCATGGAGCGACCGTCTGGCAAGTCGCTGATCGGGCCGTGCCACAACCCACGAGCGACAAAACTCCACGCACTCGCGACAGGTCTCGACCGCCTCCGCGCTGCGCCCCTGTCCTGTGAGTTGTGTCACCAGTTTTTCCCTGACCCGAAATGCGTCGCGAAACCTGACGCCCGATTCCGGCAATGTCTTCTGCGGGCGGTCAAGGACTTCGCGGAATGCCTGTTCGGCATCGGCATGCCGTCCGCGGGCCGTCAGCGCATCGCCCAGCCGCTCGATCGCGGACGCCAGTGATTCGGCGTATTTTTCGTCTGCGGACCCCAGTTCCAGCAGGCGACGTCCGTGCGTGACGTTGAGTTGCCGCCAGTGCAGTTCCGCGTCACTTTGACCGGCCCGCCCGCAGACATCGGCGAGCGCCTCGTCCACGAGGACCTGCATCTCCACCACGGCGTTCATGTCGGGGATCTCGTCCACCAGGTCGTCGTAAATCCGGGCCGCCTCGCTGAGGCAGGCGATGGCGTCCGCCACACGCCCTGTGTCCGCGTGGATCAGTCCGAGCCCATAGTGTGCATACGCCGTGATCCGGCGCACGGTGACCGCGTCGGCGCCCGGGTTGGATACGCCGCTGCTGATGCGCAACGCCGTACGATACGCCTCGGATGCGTCGTCATAACGCTGGCAACTCCGCAGCAGGTCCCCGAAATAGCCGAACGATTCGGCGTACCGCACGGAATGGCCGGAGACCTCGGGATGCTCCTGCACCAGGCGTTCCCAGATCTTGAGCCCGGCCTGGTACTCGGCCTCCGCCGTTTCGGGATGTTCCGTGCCGTTGATCGACGCCAGATTCAGGTGGGTATACGCCAGGCCCGTCTGCCACTCCACATTGTCCGGTTCGACGTCCGCCAGCGCGCGAAACAGTTCTTCCGCCTCGCGATAGGCCGCGTCCGCCTCGTCCCAGTGCGGCAGGCCTTCCACGTTCCAGCGAATGATCCGCTCACAGGAGAATCCCAGTTCATTGAGCGCCGCCGCCAGCGTACCCCGCGCCCAGTCGGACGGAGAGTCCCTGTCAGCCTGCCGCGCCAGGTCCACGGCCCGGCGATGCAACTCGACCGCGTTCTCCCCCCGGCCCGTGTCCCGCCGCAGGTTGCCCTGGTTTTTCAACGTCTCGGCCAGATACAGCAGCGCCTCGTCGTCCTCGGGCGTGCTGTCGATGAGACGCTCGAGGATCTCGCGGGCATGCTCGTACGCGTTCTCGACGTCGCGGTTGCGCTGTCGGTCGTACTGGATGCAGGCCACCTGGTTCCAGCAGGTGGCGAGGTGCTTGCCGAACTGCTTCAAGCCTTCTGCGTCGGCGGTCAGCCGTTCATAGAGTTCGCGCCCCTGCTCAAAATGCATGAGGGCCCGGTCCTGCTCTCCGAACTGATTGGCCAGGTGACCCATCGTCAGGTGGCTGTATGCCAGATCGCTGGCGTAGGTCGGGTCTCCGCCGTATTGCGCGACAAACTGCTCGTAGAACTCGAGCTGGGCGGCGGCAACGTCCAGGCGCAGCTTCTCGACCGGGCCGCTGTGCAGCCGCGGGTCGTCGAGGATCAGCTTGACGCTGCGATCGAGCGCTTGCCGGGACAATCGGTAGCTCCCTTCGGCGCGCTCCTTCTCGGCGGTCATTCCCGACAGTCGTGACTCCGCGACGCGCCAGAAATAGGTGGAGGTGGCGCTCCCCGCCAGCAGCACGACCATCAGCCACGCGGAGACGGCGGCCAGCCCGCGATTGCGGCGGCACCAGAGCCGCAGTCGCGCGAGTGAACGCGGTGGACGCGCGCGAATCGGCAACCCGTCCAGCAGCGACTGCAGGTCGTCGGCCAGTTCGCCCGCGGTGGCATACCGGTCGATCCGGTCCTTGCTCAGACACTTGAGGCAGATGACTTCCAGATCGCCCGGCACCTTCCCGTTGAGTCGCGTGGGGGGCTGGGGGTCGGCCGTCTGGATCTGGTGCATCAGATCAAACAGCGACTCCGACTCGAACGGCGGCCGGCCCGTGAGCAGGGCGTAGAGCGTGGCCCCCAGTCCATAGACGTCGGCGGCCGTTGTAATGTTCCGCGACTCGCCCCGCGCCTGCTCCGGCGCCATGTACTGCGGCGAGCCGACGGTCGCGATCGATTTCGTCAGGTCCAGGGACCGGTCGTGGAACTTCGCCAGCCCGAAGTCGGTCAGGTAGGGCTGACCGCCGGCGTCGAGCAGAATATTGTGCGGCTTGACGTCGCGGTGCAGGATCCCGCGGGCATGCGCCTCGTCGAGCGCGCGAGCAATCGCCAGCACGATCCGCGCCACCTGTCGCGGGTCGTCCCGAAAGCGGTCGAGACGTTGCGACAGCGCTCCCCCCTCCAGCAGCTTCATCGTGAAGAACGGCCGCCCGTCGAACTCCCCCACGTTGTAGACCGGAACGATATGCGGATGATCCAGGGCCGCGACGGCCTGAATCTCGAGTTGGAACCGCTGCAATTGTGCCGCCGCGGGTTCACAGCCCCAGCGCATCATCTTGAGCGCCACCCGCCGTTGAGTCGCCGGGAGATAGGCTCGATAGACGACGCCCATTCCCCCCTGGCCCAGTTCTCCTTCGATGACATAATCGGCCACGTGCGTCGGCAGTGAGGCGACGTCGCGCCGACCGCTGCGCGACGCACGCAGTCCGTTCTCGCCCGCAAGCTGCTCGACGCATTCCACCCCGGACAGGAATTCGCTCAGCCCCTGCAGCACGTCCGGAAACTGTTCCAGGATCGAAGCCGAGTCAACGGCTTCTCCCCGGTCCCGCCGTGCGTAGTACGTCTGGATCGCTTCCAGCAGTCGCGCATCCGGCCCCAGATCGGCACTCTCAATGACCGACAGATTCATGGCTTCGACTCCGATCCGAGTTCTGCCTTGAGCGTTTTCAGGCCCCGGTACACCGCGGCGCCGATGGCCGCGGGGGTTGTATTCAGGGCCGCGGCTGCTTCCTC
>CAZWGW010000117.1:0-13393 GCA_964633565.1 uncultured Planctomycetaceae bacterium | reverse complement strand
AGCGGCCAAGGTGTTCCATTCTCAGCGGCAACCACAGGAGGCGTTCGTGCGCGCGGCTGCTGCGGATCCTGCAGGGTGACGTGTGGGGCGTAATCCGCGGCCTGCGGGACAACAAGGTGATCGGATTCCATTTTCCTGCCCAACAGGCCTGCAGCCGGGTGCCCGGCGGCAGCTTTGCATCTGCCGGAACGACTTGAGAATCCGACGGGATATCAATCGTCACGGGATAGCTCTTGAGTGGCTTCGATTGCGGAGCGGCGTGGCCGGAATCCGTGGCGGCAACGGGCCGATGCGGGGCGACAGAAGCAGGGACGTCGGCGAACTCGCCAAGCTGCTGCAGAACGTCCCTGCGGACGATCAGTTCGCCACGAACCATGCTGCAGTCGAAATTCGGCCCGAAATCATCCCACCGAACGTTGATCGTCCCGTCTTCGTTCTCCGTCAGCGTTGTGATCGGATTCCACTTTCCCGCCCAACACGCCTCCAGTGGCGTGCCCGACGGCAATTTCGCGTTCGGTGGAACAACGACGGAATGCTCGGGCACGGCAATCGAAATCGGATAACTCTTGCGCTGCCGCATCTCGCTGGCGCCCTGCATCGAGACGGAACTCGGCGTCCCCATATTCCGGATGCTTTTGACGATGAACAGGCCGACGAGCACCGACATGGTGAGAACGAGGCCTGCGCCTATTACCCACCAGACGATCGCCTGGCCTTGACCCGGGGCCCGTCCGCGTGTTCGGGCAGCCGAGCGGACCGAAGGCGCGTCCGTATTCGACTTGTCACGCCGAGCCGACTTGCGCTGCTGTGTCTTTCCTGTCGCGCGCACGAAGTGCGTGATGACCAGCACGATGCCGGCAATCACACACAGCACGGTCACGAGACCTTGGCCGAACGCCCGGCCACGAGCGGCCTCGGAGTTTCCTGTGATGGGAACGACTACCTTCGCGACCAGATTGGCAAGAATTCCACTGCCGATGAGGATCAGACCCCATTGCCACAAAGGCATGCGTTTGAATCGGTTCGTCGGTGCATCAGGTTTCCTTGACATTGCGCCGATCTCAACAGTCCGGGGGGGAGTTCCCCGGTTCTCGGTTCGATGTGCACCGGCGATTATGCTGACCTGCAAGGCGCCCGGTCAATCAGCGACGAGGGCGCCACAAGTTCTGAGAAGCTGCGCGGGCGCCTCCCCTGCCCCGCTAGGGCTGCATCGCACCGCAGGTCGGCGCGGCCCAAGCCAGCGCAACGTGTTGGGCGAGAAGTTCATCGATCCGGTCCGCAATCGACGACGGGAACGGCGACGAGCGGCGTGTGGTCATGTCGACGTGTGTCGTGACGATCTCCATCGTCGCCGCCAGGTCCTGCTTGTCGCGATTGACCATGAAGTGGATCCCGTGCAGCCGCTTCTCCGAGCGGCCCAGGACCCGGGCGTACAGCGCCACCCGCTGGTCCACGCGCACTTCGGAGTGGTAGCGGACATACGACTCCAAAGCGAACGATCCTGCCTGATGTGATTTCATGTAGTCGCGAGTCAGACCAATGTTCAGGAATTGTCCCATCAGCGAAATGCTGAACAGGTGGGTGTACCACATCACGTTCATGTGGCCCATCATGTCCAGATAGTCCTCTGGAATGATCTCCTCGTGCGTCAGCGGCAATTGGCTGACGTCGGCGATATCGATACGGGAACGGCTCATGCGACTCCTCGAGAACTACTGGCAATTCTGCGCGTCACACCCTTGGGGCACCCGTGGGAGACGATACCTGCAATGACCGGATTCGTCCAAGTCGTGAATTAAACCGGCGGCACGTCCCGGGTGTCAGGAATCATCGCGGGCTCGTTCCCGGACCGGCAAAGTGGAATAATCTGCGATGGGCCGCATGTCCATCCCTCGCCGCGCAGGCGTTGTACAGCGCGGGGGGCGGGCAAAGTCGGCGAACCTCCCGGCAAGGTTCGCTGTCACGTGCTGGGCGGATTGGCGTCCGACGTCACGGAGATCACGCTTGGAAGCTCTGCAGCGCTGGGGTTGGAACGAAACCTGGCACGGGCAATTCGCCCCGTTCGCCGAGGCCGGCTGCGTGCCGGGTCGGATCAGTGTCGAACATCGTGGTTTGTACCACTTCCACGGGCCGCACGGCGAAGGCGTTGGCCAGGTCAGCGGCCGGTTCCGGCACCTCGCCGGCGGGCGGGCCGACTTCCCCGCGGTCGGCGACTGGGTCGCGTTACGCACCTCGCCCGACGCCGGCCCCGCCGTGATCGAGGCGATCCTGACCCGCACCAACAAGCTCTCCCGCAAGGCCGCCGGCGGTTCCGGCGAAGAGCAGGTCCTCGCCGCAAATCTCGACATTCTGCTCCTGGTCACCTCCCTCAACCGCGACCTGAACCCGCGCCGCCTGGAGCGGTTCCTCGCCGGCGCGGCGCTTCCCGGGTGCCAGCCCGTGCTGGTCCTCACCAAGAGCGACCTCTGCGACTCGCCCCGAGATACCGTCGCCGACCTCTGCGCGCAACTGGGCGACGTCCCCATCCACGCTGTCAGCGCCCTGACGGGCGACGGACTCGAGGCCCTGGTGCCTTATCTTTCCGCAGCGCGGACGGCGGCGATGCTCGGCTCGTCGGGCGTGGGTAAGTCCACGCTGCTGAACCGGTTGGCCGGCCTCCACCGACAGGACGTCGCCCCGGTGCGCGAAGACGACGACCGCGGCCGACACACCACGACGCGGCGCGAGCTGGTCGCTTTGCCCCAGGGGGGCCTGCTCATCGACAGCCCCGGCATCCGCGAACTGCAACTGTGGGCCGAGAGCACCGACGTGGACGCCGCCTTCGGCGACGTCACCCGTCTGGCGAGAGCCTGCCCGTTCACCGATTGCTCGCACGTCCATGAGCCGCGCTGTGCAGTGCTGGCGGCGCTCGCGGACGGGGAACTCGATCAGGCGCGATACGACAGTTTTCTGAAACTGCGCCGCGAACTCGCGTACGAGGAGGCCCGCACCGACAGCCGAGCCGCCCGCGAGCGCAAGGAGCACGAACGGCGCATCCACCGCGTGTATCAGAAGCAGCACCGCAAGCAGCGGAGACGCGACGACTTCTGACCGTCGTCTGCGACATGGCCTGGAACGAGGGGTCGGACCGCAGGCCATGGCGTCGACACTCACGCCGTTGATGCGCGGTCTGTTGGCCTGCGGTTGTCGCTCCTCGGTGGGACACGTCTCGACGCAGATCGCTGGCAGACCTTAATGTCAACGTCTTCACGGCCGGTCCAGCCGCCAAACGTGCCGAATCTGCCGACAGGCACAAACGTTGTCTTGGCAAACCCGATATACCCACGCCACGTCAACTCATCGAGGTCACTCCGCTCAACCCCGGAAAGTTGGAAGATCAGGCCCCTGATCTCGTCGATCCGTTCGTCCGACAACGGCGTCGGTTCGAGTTTCGCGACCTCGGGTGGTTGGACCAGCGTCACATAGGGGAGCGGGACCTCGCGCTCCGGCTCCTGCGCATGCCCGAATGAGGCCGACATCAGAGCAATCACGATGGACAGGATGTATCGCATGGGCCGAGGATCCCCTGTTGAAACGACATCTGCCGCGACTCAATTCTGTCGTGGCCCTCAGAACGGGAAACGGTCCGTCCGGCAGCCGCGGCGTGCGAGCATCCCGCCAGTCTAACGACCGGCGCCGGTCGCGTCATCGACGCTTTGCCGGGAACTGCACCGACACTGGCGGTGGCGCTTTTCGCGCGCTTAGCCCGGATTTCTAACCCGGCGGGAATGTACCAGACAGCGCGCTCACAGTAGCCCGATGCGCAAGTTTTGATGTTGCGCACCGTGGAATTCGTTGGGAGAATATCATAACCCGAAGCGTAAGCGAGGAGATTGGACGTCGACGCAACTCAGCCCCTCGCTTACGCTTCGGGTTACGATGCCAAGCGCCTCACGCCAAAAGCGCAACATCAAAACCTGCGCATCGGGCTAATGTCGCTGGTGAGAAATCCGGGTTAGCAGCACTCTCTCGACAATCGGCCAAAGTGTAACCGTTGCCGTCCGGTTTCGTGGCTACTGTCCCGGCAGTTTCGAGCGGATGAATTCCGCGATCTGTTCGATGGCCGCCCGGGATTCCGGAAGCCCCCGGATCTGGAACACGTGCACCATCCCCGGCCAGACTTCGAACTTCACGGAGGCCCCGTCCGCGCGAGCCTTTTGCGCCACCCGCACACTGTCGTCGCGGAGCATTTCGTGCTCGCCCACCTGAATCAGCAGCGGCGGAATGCCGCGGTAGTCGCCGAAGACGGGAGACGCCAGCGGGTCGCGGGGATCCGTCTTTCCCAGATAGCGCTCGCGAAACTCGGGCATGGTGCGCGCACTGATGATCGGATCATCGACGGTCTCGAGAGACTCGCTCGCCAGTGTGAAATCCGTGGCCGCCGACAGGGCGATTCCTCCTGCCGGGAGCGGCCGCTGACGATCGCGCAGCGCGAGCAGCGTGGCCAGCGTCAGGTTGCCGCCGGCCGAATCGCCGGCAATGAATGTGGCCTTGGCATTGCCGGGTCCGGCCGGACCGTTCGCAATCAGCCAGTCGTGAGCGGCGATGCAATCTTCGAGCCCGGCGGGGAACGGATGCTCCGGCGCCAGCCGATAGTCGGGCAGGAGCACGGCACACCTGGCCGCCGCTGAGATCTCCGCCGCCAGCGGAAGATAGTTTCCTCCCGACCCTGAGACCCAGCCGCCGCCGTGCAGATACAGCAGCCGCACATCGGCATCCGCGCCGGGCGCCAGCACCCATTCACACGGAATCTCGCCGATCTTCAGGCGAACCAGTTGCACGTCTTTGAGGGTGGGCTCGTGGCGTGCGCCCATCCCGGCCCGCAACCCCTGCAGGTCGAAGCCGTTTGTGCCGAAGGGCGTATTCTTGCGCAGCCTTTCCAGGAGTGCGAGGCCTTCCGGCGAGACCGTACGCGGCTTGTCCGCCGCTGTTCCGGACGGCTGCGGCGAGTTGTCGGCAGCGGCGTACGCAACGGCCGTGACGATGAAGAACAGTAGCGCCATTCCGAAATGGCGTTTCATCTCAAATCTCCGATCTGGTCCGATCGCGGTACTCTGCGTCACGTGCGGCCACACTTGTGCCGACCGCAGTAGCCGAATTCACCAAGAGTTCGGGCTTTCGGAATACGCGTCGTTCGCATCTACGCCCGAATTCTACGCGAATTCGGCTACGCCGACCCACGAAGCGCAACATCAAACCCTGCAATGTTCGGCTGTTGCAAACACAGCGGCGGCGGGTGGTGCTGATACCGCGGAAACGTCGCGCCGACAAACTGCGACAAGCCGCCGACCCGCATCAGTTCGCGTTGAACAACTTCCCGTCGCCGCTCTTCGCGGCCGGGAACGGCCGTGCCAGAGCGTGATTTTACCAGACGGCAGCGACGACCAGTAACTCATCGATGTGCGCGAACGCTCGCCCGGGGGCGGCGCATGCGTGCAGCGTGCAGAGCACACAACGAGGGGTCGGTATGACCGGGCAACCGGACGCGAGCGCAAGGAGCACGAACGGCGCATCCACCGCGTCTACCAGAAGCAACACCGCAAGCAGCGGAGACGCGACGGATCCTGACGGTGGTCTGGTCGCCGGTTCAGTTGTAATCAATCCACACCACCTTCACTCCGTCAAAGTTTCGGGCCGCGAGATCGGCATGCGAAATCTGCAGGTGAATCCGCACGTAATCAGTCAACGAGAACGACCCGAGATGCTGCGTTTCCTTGTCTGGCGTAACATCCCCGCCCGTGGTCGGCTGGAAGTAGCCCAGCAGGTCGCTGCTCGAAACCAGACTCGAGTAATACTGATCGGAGTCGTAATCCTGCTGCTCCTCCGTCAGATTCAGGTCTTCGCCCCATGGGCCATCACGTGAAGGCAAGGCCAGCGTCTCGTGCAAACCGATCGCGTATGCCGGCTTGATCTCGTTCGGCTCGACCAGGTCACCCGGTGGCCCTGTCCGCCCCAGGTTTGAGACGTCCGGATGATACAACATGCGTACCCCATCCTGGCCGCTGTTCGGGTCGCAGATGAAAAACAGCGATAGCAGCCCGTGTTCAGGGAACCCTCTCCCTGCCAGCGTGCGCGCCAGGTCGGCGCAATGGAACTGCCCCACGAACCCGCAGGGCTGCCGCGATTCGTCCGGACTCAAATCGGCCATCCCCGAATACGAGCCGGTGCAATCACCGAAGGTCGGCCATGAGACATGGGGCGGCAGATCGGGCAACCCGCCCAGTTTGGTCGACCCGACCGGGAGATCGTCGTCGGTCGCGCTCAACTGCGTCATCGACAGTGCGGGCCTTGCCACCTTCAGGATCGATTGCTGTGGCTGGGGATAGTTGTGCGTGATCATCGCCTGAATCAGGTCATAGCCGACCATCGCGATCCAGTCATCGGGGAGTGTTCCGCGAAGCGGCAGATCTCTCCGGTGCATCGTTTGTTTGGCGCGGACGAGCTGTCGGAGAAACTCGCCGCGAGAATCTCCCTGTCCGACCAGCCACTCGGCATACTTCAGTTTGAAGGCATCGTCATTCTGATCCGCGACAACTGCAGAAAGGAATTCCGATTCTCCCGTCAACTTGGCCGCGGACACGCCCCCCAGCAGGCCCAGTTCCCGCCGCAACTGCAGGTCCGGCTTCAATTGAAGGGACTGCAGATACACTGCGACCTCTCCCTCGGCCTGCCGTCGGGAGTATTCGGGAGCAACTGCACCCAGACCGATCAGCACCTTCACGATTTCCAGGTGCTGATTTTCGATGGCATTGGAAAGCGCTGGACTGTCCGGAAGGCCGTGATCGATCCGGTTGACGGGAACGCCATGGTTCAGGAACCAGCGTACCAGCTCGAGATGGCCTTCGCCGGCGGCATTGACCAATGCCCAGTCAAAGTAGATTTCGGCACCGAAGTTCAGCTCCAGCAGAGTTGCCAGCAGGTCAATCGAGCCAGTCCTGGCAGCTTCGGGGACAAGGTGCGCCAATCCCTCTCCATGCAGTTCGGGAGATTCCTGAACGACTCGTCGCAACGTCGCCCCGTCCCGCTGCGAAATGGCCTGCAGACACTGGCGAAACGGACTCAATCCCTCGGACATGAGATCTCCATCGAACGCAATAATTCCTCGCGCCCGTCGAAGCGCGCGGGGAGATCCGGGATCAAACAGGCTTGGCGTTACGGTTCCGGTGTCGAGAATCCCGAGGAACCACGAGACCAGGCCGGGCAGTATTCGACTTTCGGCCCGGGAACGCAAATCAGGTCTGCTGGTCTTTCGCAACAGGCGCAGACGACCGCGGTGGGGTCGTACGGCGCGAACGCCTGCGGCCTGCACTTCATCGTCATCCGGACGCTTCCGGGCGCATTCCCGGTTGAGGCGCCAGCGTCCTGACGAGGGGAATCACGTTCAAGACGAAAGTCCACTTCGGCCGCGGGCCGGAAAGAAAGAAGCTGATGCCGAGTGGGGATCGCCCTGACGCGCTACGGGGACGAGTGCCGCGAGTCGCCCGATTCACGGAGCGGGGGATTGAGCTGATGTGGTCGCTCGCGAGGTGATCGGAGGCAGTCGTCGCCGGTTGGCCCATCTCCCGTCCCGACGGGACGCCGGCGAGTGTTGGCCGGCACTCGCTCCTGGTCAGACCTGCCGGGCGGGCGTCGCCGGCGATTCGAGCCGGTTGAATCGGATGCTGAAGTAGGCCAGCAAAACTGCCAGCCATGCGAACACCGCGCCGGAAACACCGTCACACGCCACGAGTCCCGCGACGCACAACCACGGCAGTACGTCCAGGGGAAGCGGCCGTCGACCCGGCCGGGTCATCCACGCGACGCAACAGACGACAACACAGGTAAAGATATAGAAGTCCACGATCGCGTTCCTCATGGGGTTCAGCAACGGTACGGGGGCGCCGCCATGCCCCTCTCTCGTTCGATTTCTGCCGAATATCAGGGAGTCAGGCCGTTCTTCGCATTCGTGAACGTGTCGCTCGCGGCCGTGCCGACGGCCTTGATCGACGCCACGCAGACGATGATGATCAGGGCCAGCATGACGGCATACTCAACTGCCGTCGGGCCATCTTCCGAAACCAGGAAGGACTTCACGAGGCTGTTCATGTGAGCTTCGTCCAGGAGTGCAGACGGGATGTGGAAGCGACGTGATCTGGTCGAACGGCAGCTCCCGAACGGGGCAACGCAATCGCGCGACCGTAGGGGATATCTACGTCGCCCGCGGCGCGCGTCAAACCGGATTTCTCGAAAAATCTGCGGATGCGGGAAATTGTGCGGTTTTGCCACATGCCCGTTGTGGCGCAACGCGCATAATGCACCACTTGAGGACTCGCCTTGGACGCGAGCCGATGAACGGCAACCGCGCGGTAGCCAGATTTTCGTCCTACGGCGCAACGTCGGTTCGTAGTGACCGCCTTCAGGCGGTCTTTCGCGGAGTTTGCCCACTACGACCCGCTGATGCGGGTCACTGCGAACGAGTGTGCGCTGCAGGATCAGAAGGGTGAGTGTCTGGCATGTCGATGAAGAACGGGACGAGTCAACTGGTTGTCTGGAGGCTGGTCGATTGGACGCTCGCCACAATCATCCTTTCGGCCCTGTTCACTGCCCGGATTGTGGCCGCTGAAGGCGCCCCGCCGTCGAAGATCGGAACGGACGGTCCGGTCGGCTGCCAGTCGGGTCCAAAGCGTGCGAAACAACTGGTCATTACGAAGCCGGGCGTCTACGAAAACTATCTCGTGGACGGAGAATGGACGACCAGCACGCTGGTCAGGATCACCGCGGACGACGTCGTTCTCCGGCACTGCGAGATTCGTCACGGTCAGAACAATGCCGTTACCGTTTACGCAAAGAACGTCACGCTCGAATCGTGCCGGATCCACCTTATGCTGGCTGGTTCCTTTGACCAGCAGGACGACGCGCACGGAGTCACCGGCTGTCCGAACAATCTCGTCGTCCGCAACTGCGATATCGGCCTGGTTTCCGGGGACGCCATTCAATTCGATCCGGGCCGCGGCGTCTGGGACAACGTGCTGATCGATCGTTGCACGCTGTGGACGGGCCCGTTGCCGGCGGACGCAGCGGGTTTCCGAAAGGGCCAGCGACCGGGTGAGAACGCCGTCGACACGAAACAGCGGTCCTCCAACCTGCGGAGCCGCATCACCATCCGCAACTGTCTGATGTACGGCTGGAATCAGCCGGGACAGATCAGCAACATGGCGGCGCTGAACCTCAAGAACCACGTCGAGGCGGCAGTTCAGAATTGTGTGCTGCGGGACAACGAGATCTGTTTCCGGGTGCGGGGCGGAAACGGAGAGTATGGCGGCGCGCTGGTGAGCATCGATCACTGCGCCGTGTACGACTCCGATGTGGCCGTACGGGCCGAGGACAGGATCGAGAACCTCAAAGTCCGGCGGCTTGGAATCGGCTCGGGCATCGCGCGCAAGCTGCAGTTGGCCGGTGGCGGTGTGAGTGCCGGGTACGAGAGCGTTGGAGAATACTCCGCGCCTCCGTACGAGTCAGTCATGGAGAGCGGCCTGCCGCAATAGCACGCGGGTGTGGGACACGATCGCAGGAGCAGGATGCCGCAGCGGATTGGCATCGGTGTGGACGTCGAGCTATCGGCAGCCAGCCTTCCCGCTCCAGAGGATTGTGTGTCTCGAACGTTGGTACGGCGTGCCCCCCTCTCCCCCCAGCCCGAAAAATTTGCGGGATCGACGACATTTTGGGGGGTGGGGGGGGGGGGGTGAGGGGCAGCCCTCTCCCCCACAAGCGCACTGGTTTGCAATCAACACTCGATGCGGGGGGAGAGGGAGGCAATTCTCCGCCAATTTTTGAGACTCACACACTAGACGATTCCACCACGTGGCTGAGGATGATTTTCCGTCGAATGCCGCATAGCATACGTAACTGACATCGAACGACTGTGCACCACCAGTGCGCCTCGTTCAGATCACCGACAGCGAGCGATGAGAGGCGGTCGATGCTGTCTGCGTCCACACCATTATCGCGACGTACGATCGTGCAGGCGGGCGGCCTGTCGGCGATCGGCATGACGCTCCCGCAATTCTTCGCCGCCAGGGCCAACGCCGGCTCGAAGGACAGTAGCGGGCCCTCGCGGGAATCCGCCCGGCGTGGATCGGCGCAGGCGTGTATTCTGCTGTACATGCTGGGCGGCCCGCCGCAGCAGGAGACGTTCGACATCAAGCCGCATGCGGCCGGCAGCGCCCGCAGCCTCTTCGCGCCGATTTCCACGAATGTCCCGGGCATCGAGATCTGCGAACTCCTGCCGGACCTGGCGCGTCACGCGGACCGGCTCGCCCTCGTCCGTTCGGTGTTTCACCACGGGAACGCCCTCTTCCACGGAGCGGGCGTGCATTACAACCTGACCGGGTGGCCGAACGTGCCGCGCGAGGGGGAGCCGTTTCTCGATCGCCGGGACCATCCGTGCATCGGCGCCGTGCTCAACCAGTTGCGCGGTTCGCAGCACGGGTTGCCGGCCGCGGTGCAACTGCCGATGTGGCTCACGCAGGACGGCCCGGGGCGGGAATGGGCCGGACAGCACGCGGGATATCTGGGACGGAAGTACGATCCCCTCGTGATGGACTATGGCTACCTCAAGCTGAACATGGACTTCAACGCCGCCGGTGCGCAGGGAGACGTCGGTCTGCCGGGCACGTTGCCCACCGGGTTCTCGAAGCGCGACGATCTTGCCGGCGGGCGGCTGGAGCGGAGTCTGGACCTGGTTCGGACGCTGGAGCAGCCGGGAGTCGGACAGGGAACCACGCTCGCACGCGACTGGCAGGCGTACCAGATGCAGGCCCTGGATGTGCTCGGCTCATCGTCCGCCTGGAAGGCGTTCGATCTCGAGGAAGAACCGGTCGACGTGCGATCGCGGTTCGGCGATGACCGGTTTGGTCGCAGTTGCCTGGTGGCGCGACGACTGGTTGAGGCCGGGGTCAGCCTCGTGACGGTCATCCTCGGGGGGTGGGACACGCACGCCAATCATTTGCGGGACACGCGTGACTGGCTCCTGCCCCCCCTGAATCGCGCGATTGCCGCTTTGCTCAGCGATCTGTCCGATCGCGGAATGCTCGACACGACGCTGGTGGCCTGGACCGGTGAGTTCGGCCGCACGCCGGCCATCAACGCCAATGGCGGCCGGGACCATTGGGGACGTGTTTACACGACGGCCCTCGCCGGCGGAGGAATCCGGGGGGGTCAGGTCTACGGCGCGAGCGACGATCTCGCTGCGGAACCTGTGAACGACCCGGTGCCGGTCGGGGATTTCGTCGCCACGATTTATCACGCGCTCGGGTACGACGAGAGCACGCAGGTCGTGGACCCGCTGGGCCGGCCGCATTATGTGGTCGGGGGGCGGCCGGTGTTGAGGTTGTTCGGGTGAGGTTCGTGACGAGTCCGGCGCGTACGGTCCCGCTCTCGCCGAACCTGCGGGCACACGTGGAGCGGTTCATCCAGAGCCTGAGGCAGGAGTGCCTCGACAAATTCGTGATCGTGGCCGAACGACACCTGAACTACGTCAACCGGGAATGGCGGCTGCATTACAACCGGGAACGCCCGTACGAGGCGCGGGACCATCTGCCGCCGGGACTGGAGAAGCCGCCCGAGACCGCCAAGACGCTTCAGCTGAACGAGGTCGTCGGTTCGTCGGGCCTCGGCGGGCTGCTCAATTCATATTCGAGACGGGCGGCGTAAGCAGGCGCACGCGCCGCAACTGTGCGGCCGTCGTGCTTATGTCGAGCGAGGCTGATTCTCATTGGGAAACACGGTAAACAATGATGAGAGTCACTGTTTGCGGTTGCTATTACGGACAGCTTTTTTCCCTTGAGTTTGATGCAGGCACTCAAAATGGCCGCCAGTCCCCATCGTCATTGCGCAAGAAACAGCGGAATCCGAGTGTCGCGGAGCGTGGCCAGCAGCGTGTCGCCCAGGACGTTGCGCAGCAGTACGCTCCGAGCGCTATTGCCCATCACGATCATGTCGGCGCGCCACATCGTCGCCGCCGCCAGCAGCAGTACCTTCGGGTCGCCCGGATTGGACTGGTGGCACACCCTGAAGCCATGTGCGTGACAATATTCTTCGGCCGCCCTTAGGAGTTCGTCGGCTTTACTCTCCGACGGGTGAAACGTCACGATCTTTAGCTCGGCGCCTGGCCAGAGGCGCATCTGGACAAACCGCTTCATCGCCTTGGCGGACTCCATTGAGCCGTTGTACGCGATCAGCACCCGCGAAACGCTGCGGAACTCCTCCGATACGGCGATCAGCGGTCGCACGCCCGCACCCACAAGCCGAATCAGGAGCGACTCAGGATCCCCCGCGAGGAAATCGTATTCGAAAACACTGCGCAGACCGCACACCATCAAGTCGTGGTAACGGGCCGCATCAATCAACTTCGTGAACGTGTCTCCGGACTCGTGTAGCACTCGGTGTTTCACGCCTGCATCTTGGCAGGATTGATGCAGACGCTGGATCGACTCCTCAATGTAGTCCGGAGATATGGGGACCGGAGGACCTGCTTGACCAGTTGAACCCCCTCTCGGCGTCTGTGCGAGCTGTTCCACACGTCGCAACCGACGAGGGTCCAGCACCGTTACTCCCGTGACCTCAGCGTCATGCTCCTTCGCCAAGTTGACGGCGCGCTCAATAGCGACTGGCGTGTAGATCGTCCCTGCCAGTCCCACGAGGATGCGCTTGATCATGCCGATGCTCCCTGTGCTCCGCTTAGATTTGTCCGCTTCGCCCACCACCACTTATGCAGTTCGACCGCCGGAACGATCAGCACGCTCACGCCAAGTGCCACGCCCCATAACCACAGATCAACGGGTTTCGTGGCCAGCATGTCCTGCAGAAAAGGCACGTACATCGCGGTGACGTGAACTAGGAACGCACCGAGTGTGCCGAAGAGCAGCACGGGGCTGCGGAGTGGCGACAACGAAAAAGCAGACCTCGTCTCCGACCGGCAGTTGCCAATGTGGAAGTTCTCGAACAAGACCATTGCCAGCAGCAGCAGATTGCGAGCGTCTTCCACGGCCCAACCCAGCCGCATGGCAACGTCATACACCAGAAAACCGCCGCCGCCGACTACCAGCGCTGCAACAAGCATCCGCTCCACCATCAATCGGTTGAAGACAGCTTCACCAGGTGGGCGTGGTTTCCGCCGCAGGGTGTCCCTCTCGCCCGGCTCAAAGGCCAGGGCCACGCCCTGAATGCCATTCGTGACGAGGTTTAGCCACAACAACTGGACCGGGAGCAACGGCACTGGCAGCCCCGTAATTACCGCCAATAGAACCATCAGCAGTTCAGCGGCACCCATCGAGACCAGCAGATAGATCACTTTGCGAATGTTGTCATAAGCAAT
>CAZWGW010000116.1:10691-13424 GCA_964633565.1 uncultured Planctomycetaceae bacterium | reverse complement strand
ATCGGCGAGGTGCCGCTGATGATCTGGCTGTCGTTTTTCGGCCTCAGCCTCTGGGCCCTGACGATGCTCATCGACCGTCCGTTCACAGGAACGACGACCGACGGGCTCGTGGTGCTGCTGAGGAACGGCGGGCTGAGCATCGTCGTGGCCAAACTGTGCACTCAGCCGCTGCGAGGCTTTTTTGACGCCGCCGATCCGAATCCGGCGGAGTCCCTGGTCGGCGAGACCTGCGTCGTCCTGACTCCGGAAGTCACTGTGGAGGCCGGCCAGGCCAGCTTCCAGACCAGTGCCGCCCCGTTGCTGCTGAATGTGCGCCTGTCCGAGGGTTCGTCGCCGGCCAAAGGCAGCCGCGTGCTGATCGTGGGCTACGAACCCGAACGAAACATCTACCTTGTCCGAAGCTGCGAACAGGAGACCTGACCGTGCCGTCTTCCATCATGCTTGCCAACGCGGTGCCGCCCGCAGCGATCTGGGACAACGCCTATGAACTGAGCGGTTGGATCGTCGGCATCGTGGCAATCTTCGTGATTGGCGCGGCGATCGCCTTCTCGCGGTTCTACCGCAAGGTCGGCCCGGAAGAGGCCATCGTCCGCTCCGGCAAGGGGGGCCTCAAGGCGGCCAGCGGCGAAGGAATCTGGATCATCCCCATCCTGCACCGGGCCGAACAGATGGACTTGTCCGTCAAGCGGATCGAGATCGCCCGCCGCGGCGAGTCCGGCCTGATCTGCAAGGACAATATTCGCGCCGATATCGAAGTGGCGTTCTTCGTTCGCGTGAATAACCAGAGGGAAGACAT
The DNA here is from genome assembly GCA_964633565.1 of uncultured Planctomycetaceae bacterium. Classification (GTDB taxonomy): domain Bacteria; phylum Planctomycetota; class Planctomycetia; order Planctomycetales; family Planctomycetaceae; genus CAZWGW01. The sequence continues at coordinate 12,628 of CAZWGW010000116.1, read as the reverse complement.
CCTGCAAGTCGCCCAGGCGCTCGGCTGCCGCCGTGCCAGCGAACACCAGGCACTGATCGAGCTGTTCGACGCCAAGTTCTCTGAGGCGCTCAAGACCGTCGGCAAGCGGTTCGATTTCGTCGAACTGTACAACGAGCGCGACAAGTTCAAGGCGGAGATCCTCAAGGTCATCGGCACCGACCTCAACGGGTACATGCTTGAGGACTGCGCAATCGACTTCCTGGAGCAGACGCCGATCGAAAAGCTCAGCCAGATGAACATTCTTGATGCCGAAGGCATCAAGAAGATCACCGAACTCACGGCCCGGGAGCACGTCCGCGCCAACGAGATCACGCGTGAGAAGGAAAAGATCATCAAGAAGCAGGATGTCGAGGCCCAGGAAGCCATCCTCGAACTGGAAAAGCAGCGCGTCGAAGCCGTGGAGAAACAGAAGCGGGAGATCGCCGAGATTTCGGCCCGCCAGCACGCCGAAGCGGCCAAAGTCCAGCAGGAGGAGTTGCTCAAGTCGGAGCGGGCCCGCATCACGACCGAGGAAGAAGTCGCCGTCGCCACGCAGAACAAGGACCGGCAGGTCATCGTCGCCCTGCGCAGCAAGGAACGCACCGACGCCGTCGAGATTGAACGCGTGCAGAAGGACCGCATGCTCGAAGCCACGGAGCGCGAGCGGATCGTCGGCCTGGCGCAGATCGAAAAGGAGAAGGCGATCGAAGTCGAGAAGCGGAACATCCAGGAAGTGATCCGCGAGCGCGTCACGGTCGAGCGGACCGTCGTCGAAGAGCAGCAGAAGATCAAGGACACGGAAGAGTTCGCCACGGCCGACCGGCAGAAGCAGGTCAAGATCACGCTCGCCGAGATGGCCGCGCAGGAAGCCCTCGTCAAGGAGATCAAGGCGGCCGAAGCGGCCAAGCAGTCCGCCGAGTTCACCGCGCAGCAGATGGTGATCGAAGCCGAGGCCCAGCGGCAGGCGGCCGAAAAAGAGACGGTCGCCAAGAAGCTGCTGGCCGAAGCCAGACAGGCCGAAACCGCCGCCGAGGGGCTGGCCGAAGCCCAGGTGATCGTGGCGAAGGCCGAGGCCGTCGAGAAACAGGGGACGGCCGAAGCCATCGTCATTCAGAAGAAGCTCGTCGCCGAAGCCGAAGGCCAGAAGGCAAAGGCTGACGCCATCCAGAAACAGGGGACGGCCGAAGCCGACGTCATGCACCAGAAGTTCTCCGCCGAGGCCAAAGGCATTGAAGAGAAGGCCGAAGCGATGAAGCTCTTCGACGGCGTCGGCCGCGAGCACGAGGAGTTCAAGTTGCGGCTCAACAAGGACAAGGACATCGAGATTGCTGCCATCGCGGCCCAGGAAGAGATCGCCAGGCAGCAGGCCGAGGTGGTCGGCTCCGCCCTCAAGACGGCCCGCATCGACATCGTCGGCGGAGAGACGCAGTTCTTCGAGAAGATTGTGGACTCGATCAAGGCCGGCAAGTCCGTCGACCGCTGGGTCCACAACAGCGAGGTGCTGACCGACGTCAAGAACACGTTCTTCAGCGGCGAGTCGAACGGCGACTTCCGTGCCAGCCTGCGGAACTTTACGGACCAGTTCGGCCTGAGCTTTGAAGACGTGAAAGACATGAGCGTTACCGCGCTGATCGGCAAACTGCTCGTGGAGGCGGATGACGACGCCACGACCAGCGGCCTCAAACGCATCCAGAAACTGATCAAGTCCGCCGGACTCAGCGACAAAAAGGTCGCCGCCATCGGACTCGGTGCGCTCGAAGCAGAACAGAAATCGTAATTCCAACGCTCATTCGAACAGGGAAAAGGCAGGAACACTGATAACTACTGATCTGCACTAATGATTCAAAGTGAAAAAGAATCAGTGGAGATCAGTGGTTATCAGTGTTCCCCTTTCCTGATTCAAGTTCGGGCTCGTGACCTGATTTGGCGTAACCATC
>CAZWGW010000116.1:0-10681 GCA_964633565.1 uncultured Planctomycetaceae bacterium | reverse complement strand
GAACTCCCGCCCCGGCCGGCAGGACAAGAATAATCATCAGATCCGGCGAAGTGCGCCGACTCGAAGTTACGATCATGGCGGACGCCAATCCACCACAACCCGACCCCGCCCCCCAACTCGAAGGCGGCACCTACGAGATCATCCGCAACCGCCTCCGCGGTTACGGTCAGGACCTCCGCGCGCGGCTCACGAAGCTCAATGACGCCCGCAAGGACGTCTTCGGCTCGATCGACCTCAAGCTCCTCGCCACCGAACGGATTACCACCGAACACAACTGCATCCCCCGGGACATGGTCGCCGTGGGGCCCTCGTTCCTGTTCGGCTACAACGTCCACTTCGGGCTGCGGACCGAGCGGAATATTGCCGATGTGTTCGCGGTGTACGAGTTCCGCCACGCCGACAAGACGTTCCACCCACAGCCGCTTGACCTGATCGGCGACGCGCAGTTCGCCAGGGACTTTCAGGACGTCTACCGCTACTACAAGAACGCCACGTTCGCGAAGTTCTTCGCCCGCGGGCCGCACCTGTTCATGGTGTTCCAGGTCGGCAAGACGCCGCAGGACATCAAGACGTTCAAATGGCTGCGGCAGGGGGACGCGCTGCGGTACCTCGACAACCGTAGCGACCACGAGGTCCGCTATCCGGCCCAGCACGAGTTTGAATGGAAACGGGCCACTCGCGACATGCACCGCTCCGGGACGCACCCGCACGTCTCGATCGAGGACCGCGTGTTTGTCGAGACGGTCGGCGGCGACCTGACTATCAAGATCGAGAACAACACCGACTCCGGGCAGGGGATCTACTCCGAGCCGGTCGACAACGCCGACCAGACACTCGACGACGCCGAGATCCAGTACGCGATCGTCGGCAACGTCGTCCTGCTCAAGATTCGCCCGTACCAGGAGACCGGCTACCGCTACATCGTCTACAACGGGAAGATCCGCCAGGCCCGCCGGCTCGATTCGATCGAGCACGCCTGCGTGCTCCTCCCGGACGACCACGGCCTGATCTTCTCCAACGGCTACTACCTGCAGAACGGCGAACACAAGACGTTTGACACTAGCATCCAGGGCCTGTTGTTCGAGCGCCGCATCGCCAGCCCCAATGGCGAAGACACACTCTACGTGTTCCACCAGCCGGAATCGGGGGCGTATGTGCTCCTTGGTTACAACGTCATCGCGCAGCAGGTGGAGACGCCGATCGTCTGCAGCGGTTTCACGATGTTCCACGGCGGCGAAATGGTGCAGTTCAAGGCCCATCACGAGCCGCAAAAGCACCATGCCGTCCAGGTCTGGCAGACCCCCTACGTCGGCGAGGACTTTGTCCCCCACACCAACACCGACTCGTATCTGTACAAGATCGGCAACCGCGACATCGTCCGCGGCATGGCCGAATGCCACGAAGTCCTGACGCTGATCGACAAGGAGGACACCTACTCCGGACTGTACGTGGATCTCGTCAAGGAGACGACCGACGTCCTCGATTCGTACTTCTGGGTCAGTCACACTGATGCCGGCAACCTCGCGGAGCCGCTCACGCACATCCGTGACGCCGCCAAGTCGGCCATTGATGAATTCGAGAAGGTCGTCCGCGTCCGACGGAACACCTCCGAGCAGACGCAGCAGATCGAACAGAAGGCGCGGGGGCTGCTGGCCACCGTCATCCGGCAGCGGCTCGACAATATCGACGCGTTCGTCAAGTCGCTGGCGGGGTTGCGTTCCGTGCGGGGCGAGATTATCGGCCTCAAGGAACTTCGCTACGTCGACGTCCCCCTCGTCGAGAAGCTGGAACAGGACGCAGCGGCCGAAACGGAGCGGCTCTCACACCGCTGTGTCGAATTCCTGTTGCGGCCGGAGGCGCTGCAGCCCTACGCCGACAAGGTCGCCCGCGAGCAGGCCGGCATCAACGGCCTGACGAAGGCGGCCGACGCGAAAAAGGTCGACCAGCAGGTCGCCGAATCGGCCGCCGAACTGGAGATGCTCATCGAGATCGTCTCCAACCTCAAGATCGACGACGCCACGCAGCGCACGGCCATCATCGACAACATCTCGGCAATCTTCAGCCACGTCAACACCGCCCGCGCCGCGCTCAAACGGAAGCTGCAGGAGCTGGCGTCCGTCGAAGGGGCGGCGGAGTTCGGCTCGCAGCTCAAGCTGCTCAACCAGTCGGTCGTCAACTATCTTGACGTCTGCGACACGCCCCCCAAGTGCGAGGAATACCTCACCAAACTGATGGTGCAGGTGGAAGAACTGGAAGGCCGCTTCGCCGAATTCGACGAGTTCGTCGTGCAGTTGGCCGAGAAGCGGGATGAGGTTTACAACGCCTTCGAGACCCGTCGGCTGCAACTCGTCGAAGCCCGCAACAAGCGGGCGAGCGCGCTGGCCGCTGCGGCCGACCGCATCCTCAAGGGGATCAAGACCCGCGTCGATGGACTGGAGAACGTCAACGACATCCACGGCTACTTCGCGTCGGACCTGATGATCGAGAAGGTCCGCGACATCGTCCGCCAACTGGAGGAACTCGGCGACAGCGTGAAGGTCGACGACATCCAGTCGCGGATGAAAACGATCCGGGAGGACGCCGTCCGCCAGCTCAAGGACAAGCAGGAACTGTACGAAGACGGCGACCACGTCATCCGCTTCGGCAAACACCGGTTTTCGGTCAACACCCAGGCGCTCGACCTCACGACGGTGCTCCGCGACGAAGGACTCTGCCTGCACCTGACCGGCACCGACTTCTACGAGCTGCTGCGCAGCGACGAACTGAACGCCACACGCGACGTGTGGCAGCAGGAGGTCGTCTCCGAGAATCGCGACGTGTACCGCGCCGAGTATCTCGCGTTCCAGATGCTGCTCGCGATGCGCGGCAAATCGTCGAGTGCCACGTTTAGCCGCGACCCGCAGGGGAGCGTTTCGAGCGTTGACTCCGCGCTGATTTCGGAAGTCCAGCGTTTCATGGCCCCGCGCTACAGCGAAGGCTACACCAAAGGCGTCCACGACCACGACGCGGCGATCCTGCTCCGCGCCCTGGTCGAGATCGACTCCACCTGCGGCCTGCTCCGCTACCAGTCCCGCGCCCGCGCCGCAGCCCGCCTCTACTGGGAGAAATTCGGCGAGAAACGGGACAAGACGCTGATGGCCGCCAAACTGGCCGGTTTCGGTGCCGTCGCCCAGTCCTTCCCCGATACGCCAAAGCAGGCGGAGTACATCGCCGACCTGCGAGACCTGCTGGCGACGTTCCTGTCCGAGATGGGCTTGTTCCGCGGCGCGGATCAGAGTGTATTCGTCGACGAAGCGGCCGAGTATCTCTTTCACGAACTCATCGCACCGCACCGCGATCAGGTCGCGCCGACGTTCTGTCTGAGTCAGTCCGCCGCGGAGCTGTACCGCAGTTTCCATGAACACCTCCGACAAGGAGGCGTCGAGAAGCGGTTTGCCGATTCACTGCAATCCGTCCACAAGACCCCCTCGGCAGCCTTCGAACTGGCCCGCGACTGGATCGGCGCGTATGTCGCCCACAACGGCCAACAGCAGCAACCCGCCAACGCCGACTACGTCGACGAAACGGCGGTCTGCCTGCAGAGCGGCGGCTTCGACGACCGGGCCGTCGTCGCCACCGCCACCGAACGAGACCTGACGGGCCTCGTCGGCATACATCCCGTCATCGAAGGCGGCCGCTACCGGCTCAACTTCAATCGTTTCCTCCACAAGCTCGACTGCTTCCAGCGCCAGGTCGTGCCGCGGTTCCAGCAGTACCACGCCCTCAAAGCTCGTCTCGTCGACGAGGCCCGGGCGGAGATGAAGCTCGACGAATTCAAGCCCCGAGTCCTGACGTCGTTCGTCCGCAACCGGCTGCTCGACACCGTGTATCTCCCCCTGATCGGCGACAACCTCGCCAAGCAGATCGGCTCGGCCGGCGAACAGAAACGGACCGATCGCCAGGGCCTGCTGTTGCTCATTTCGCCCCCCGGCTACGGCAAGACGACGCTGATGGAGTACATCGCCAACCGGCTGGGGATCATCTTCATGAAAATCAACGGCCCGGCCCTGGGGCACGAGGTGAAATCGCTCGACCCCACGGCCGCCCCCAATGCCGGCGCGCGGGAGGAGATCGAGAAGCTGAATCTCGCCTTCGAGATGGGCGACAACGTGATGATCTACCTTGACGATATCCAGCACTGCCACCCGGAGCTGCTGCAGAAGTTCATCTCTCTCTGCGACGCGCAGCGCAAGGTCGAAGGGGTCTACAAGGGGCGTTCGCGGACGTACGACTTCCGCGGCAAGAAAGTCTGCGTCGTGATGGCGGGCAACCCCTACACCGAGAGCGGCGAGAAATTCAAGATCCCCGACATGCTCGCCAACCGGGCCGACATCTACAACCTGGGCGAAATTATCGGCGACAGTCGCGAGGCGTTCGAGATGAGCTATCTCGAAAACGCCCTGACGTCGAACCCGGTCCTCGCCCGGCTCGCCGCCCGCAGCCGCGGCGACGTACAGGGCGTCATTCAGATGGCCGAGCGGGTCCGCGGCGGACAGTCGACCGCGGCCGCCGCGGAGGGGATTGAGTTCGAAGGGAACTACGCCCTCGAGGAACTGGGCGAATACGTCTCCGCGATGGTCAAGCTGCTCCGCGTCCGCGACGTCGTGCTCACCATGAACCGCGAGTACATCATGTCGGCCGCCACGCACGACGACTACCGGGTGGAGCCGCCGTTCCTGCTGCAGGGGTCGTACCGCAACATGAACCGCATCGCCGAAAAAGTGTTGCCGGTGATGAACGACCAGGAACTCAAGACACTGATCGTCTCCAGCTACCAGAACGACGCCCAGACGCTGACGACCGGCACCGAGTGGAATCTGCTCAAGTTCAAGGAACTGCTTGGCATTCTCACCGACGCCGAACGGGAGCGCTGCGAGGACATCCGCCGCACCTTCCGCCAGAACGTCAAACTCCGCGGCGTCGGCGCGGACGACAAGTTGGGACTGGTCATCGCGCAGTTGTCGACGTTCGCCGACGGACTGGACTCGATCCGCAAGTCGGTCACGGACGGCGTCACCCGGCTCTCAAACCGGGACGCCGCCGACGAGCAACTGGCCGCGGCGGTCTCTCGAATGGAGGCGCTCGGTACAGGCATCCAGTTGCTCTCCGATCGTCTCAACGAGGGGCTATCGCAAATCGCACGCCTTGCCGACCGGCCCATTCAGGTCGACATGCCCCCGATCGACCTGAAGTGGCCCGAGACGCTGCCCGTCTCCACCGCGCCGGCTTCGGGAACGGCACGATCGGCGCCGCGGGTCACAACGCCGATGGACCAGGACGTCGAGACGGACCAGCCGGGGCGTCCCGACCAGATCACGATTGTCAATCGCCTGCCGCGCACGATCCTCATCATGCTGCAGCAGCAGATCCACATGATGAACCGCTGGCTCACGCAGCTCCTGCACAACACTCCCGAACCCCGCGCGGAAACTGCAGAACTGCGCCCGATGGTGGAACAGTGCCTGAAGCACTACCGCACGCTGCTCCGCAGCCTCGAAAAGGCCCACGACCGCGACACCGAGCAGTCGTAGGTTAACCAACGTTGTTTGTCAGCCACTGGGTAGAGATGAGCGCGATTGGTTGCATCCGCAAACTCCGAAGCCGGGTAGACAGGCAACCGCGACACGTGCCACGCCGCCCCTTGCCAAACGCCCAGTCGGCGGCGGCACGCAACGCCGTCCGCTGCATGCTGTTGAGGCGGCATTCTCTCGTCGTATCACGTCGGAGGAACGACTGTTCTCACGGCCGATGGGAGCGTGAAGTTTCTGAGTCAGAAAGTCGACGAGCAGACACTGCGCGCGCTCACGTCGGCGGGCGCGGGAGACACGGCCGCCGACTTCTGATTCATACCGGCTGCGGACGCCGGCCGGCAGGGATGCCGATACCGGCATGCCATCCACACTCAGTTCGAGTCGATGGTGGTCGGCCCGTCGCGATCGACATGCCCCGAGCAATGACCGACGCCTGCCGCCATAAGGATGATGCTGATCGTGATCCACAACAGCCGGTTCGGGCCGCCTGTCGGGACCAGCCAGTCCGTCTGCTCGATGGGATAGAGCACTGCTCCCGGCAAGGGGTACAGGAGTCCTGAAATCGCCCCGCCGATAATGGCGCCCTTGATGGGACGCAGCAATCCAATTTGCCCGTGCAGTGGCAGCGCCGTCGCGATACCCACGCCGAATCCTACCAGCGACCAGAGTGTCCCGTCCCATGTGCCAGCATTCCGCGGAATATGGGGTGCAGCGCGCGGTGGACCGGAAACCCTGTGCCGAATCCAAACAGTGCACACACGCGTTCAACATGCGCGCCACAAACGGCGCCGGCGAGTCCGCCGACTCAACCAACAGACAGCGCCATTAACAGGATTGGAACGCACAGCCACCGGCTCCTGTTCGTGCACAGGCAAAAATGACCGCGGTGGCGGCGCCAATCATCGCCAGACAAGGCTGCTCGGGCGTCAATCGCGAGGGGAGTTGTTGACCGAGCGGTATGCCGCGCGGCAACCAGGTCGCGGGCAGCATCGCTGTCGCCGCGGGCGCAGCACTCCCGTCCAGCGGAACATCGGCGAGTCGTTCGACGATCTGCCAGCCCACGAGACTGGCGGCGACGGCAGCCGCGGCCAACGCGAGATGCCATGACTGTCCGGACCCCGGCTCGCGCCGGAATCTGTCTCCGCGATCAGCATAGCGGCGCCTGGTGTTGAAAATCCCCGCACCGGGCAATCACCTGCGGACGACCCGCCCGCCGAATCGACGCATATCCCAGTATATTCCACCGGTTGGACTTCGTCGCATCACTCCGTCCGACGTGACATAAGTTCGTTCAAATGACTCCCAAACGCCGAGGAGATCTGTCCCCGGCTCAGTACCAGGTCGCACCCTGCCGCGCGCGCCCCCTCCAGTCGCGCCGTCTGCATATGCGGCCCGAATGCAATGACCCGCGGTCGCTGGTCCGCCGGCAGCGACTTCACGATCGCGGCCATGTCGAGGTGCGGCAGCTCGACGTCCAGCACGAGATGCGTATAGTCTCCCGTCGCGGCGCGCGGCAGCACACGGTCGGGGGACAGCTCCACGTCGACGCTTGCGCCGGCCGCTTGCGCCGCCGAGCGGAGCTGTGTCGAGAAGAACAGGTCGCCGCAGGCGAGCAGAACCTTGACTGGTCGCGACATGGCGGCCACCTCACTCCGGCAGTTCCTGTTTGTGCGTCTCGGGCGCGAGCCAGATGACGAGCATGCCGATGACGTAGATGAAACTCAGCACCGTACAGGCCTTAGGATAGCTGCCGTCAAACACGTTACGCATCAGATAACTGAATTGCAGCGCGCCGACCGCCGCAAGGATGCGGCCGAAGTTGAACGCGAAGCCCTGTCCGAACGCGCGGACCTTCGTAGGAAACAATTCGGGCAGATAGAGCGGCAGCCAGCCATAGAATGACGCTGTCAGCCCCCCTGCCAGAAACACCGTTGCCAGAAACTTTGTGTCAAACGCGTCGTTGAACTGAAAGAACACCAGCGCCGATCCCAGCGACGTAACGCACAAAATCAAATACGAGATCCGCCGACCGGCCCAGTTCCCGAGCAGCGCCGCCAGGATCGTGAACACGATGGCCGCGATGCCCGAGCTGATCTGCGTCCAGGCCCGGGCGACCGCCGCCGGCTTCTGGACCAGCGGCTTGACTTCATCGGCCGTCAGCTTCGGATTCTCGACCGTCACCCGGTGTTCCTCGAGCTTGCCGGCCCAGGGGGCGGCGTTCTGCAGCGAGGCCCATGTTCCGAGCAGGGCCACGCCGCTCAACGTCGCGCCGACCAGCATCCGGCCGAGCACTTTCTTCGGCGTCCAGACCTCACTCGCCCCCGCATCGTCGGCGAGCGCCATCGAGCGTTGCAGGAACCGCCGCACCGGGTACGTGTAGCCGAAGTAAGCCACCACGAGGCCGACGACCGTCCCTCCAATGCGCACCGGCATGGGAAGCTTGACTTCCAGCAGGTCATCGAGCGCCCACAGGCTGACCAGTGCGACCGCCGCCGCGGCCCCCCCCACAACAGCCAGCAGGTCGCTGGTCGACCACTGTCTTGTCGATCCCTTGCCATGCTCTTCCAGCCACCGCTGTGATTCCGGTACAAACAACCGGACCAGGAACGTGAGCAGCGCGGGCAGCGCACCGCTCAGCGCCAGCAGCCGCCAGTGCGACAGCCGCAGGGATTGCAGCCACGACGCGTCGACATTGAGCAGCCACAGGCTGATCACGGCCACGAGCACGAACCCGACGTTGGCCGCCGCGCCGATGAGACCCGCCAGCCAGCCACGCGACTTGTTCGGCCAGATTTCCATCACGAGCGACACACCGAGCGACCATTCGCCACCCATCCCCATCGAGGCCAGGAAACGGAACAGGAACAACTGCCACGGCGCCGCGACGACGCCGCACAGGCCGCTGAAGATCGCGTATGTGAGAATGCTGAGGCTCATGGCCCGCACGCGGCCGACTCGGTCACCCAGCCAGCCGAAAACCACACCGCCGGTGGCGGCGCCGACGAGAAAGGCCGCCGTCATCACGCCGATCCAGTTGCCGATGATCTTCTCTTCAGCGCCCGGCAGCATCTCCTTGAGCGCCGGCTGTGCGACAAGTGGAAAAAGCCCGATCTCGAAGCCGTCGAACATCCAGCCCAGAAAGGCGGCAAGAAAGGCCATCCAGAGTCCGGCGCGGGTGGCTTTGGCGGGCGCTGTCAATTGATTGTCCTCGGCAGGTGAGCACTGGCGATCTGACTCGGACGATTGCATCCGCCCGGTCCAATGACGGATCGCCAGCATACCAAGGACGGCCCCGTCGAACACCCTTCAGGCCCGCGTCAGTTCATCCACCCCATCGCTCTTCGATTCCTTCGCGTCCTTCTGTTCAGATTGCCATTGCAGCGTGGGTGTGACTGCGATCGTCGCACGCGAGCCACGTGCGTTACCTGCACCAGTGCCGGATCATCTTCGTGTAGAGTTCCATGCCGCTCTCAAGCTGCTCCAGCGCGATCCATTCATCGTGCGTGTGCGCCTGTGCGATGCTGCCGGGACCGCAGACCAGCAGGTCCTGCAGCGCCCCCAGCATCGCCCCATCGGTGCCGTAGGAGACGGTCGTTGCCTTCGCCCGGCCCGCGAGTTCCAGACACTCGCGCACGAACGGCGACTGCGGATCGATATACAGCGGCTTCCCATTGATCCGCACCAGGAACTCCAGCCCGCACTCGACCGCTTTCCGCCGGGCCCGTTCGATCAGCAGTTCCGGCTTCTGCCCCGGCATCGGCCGGAAGTACACCGTGCAGATGCTCTGCGGCGGCGTGATGTTCACCGCCCGCGTGTGATCGTTGATGCCGATGTTCCAGCGGATCGTCGGCGGAGTGAATTCCACATTGCGCCAAACCGGGTCGCGCTCGGTCTCGTCGTGGATGGCCTTCATTTCCGCCAGATACGGGATCATCGCCAGGTTGGCGTTCAGTCCCTCCGTCGTGCTCGAATGCGCCGCCCGTCCGCGCGACGTGGCGACAAGTCCGCACACTCCCTTGTGGGCGTATACGACCTCCAGCAGCGTCGGCTCGCCGATGATTCCGCGCGTCCTGTGTTCGACCATCTCGCGGAAGAACTGCGATTCGGCCGCGACCTGCTGCGCGCCGAGATAACCGACCTCCTCGTCGGCCGTGCACGTGACATACAGCGGCTGTTTGAGATCGGCCGGCTTGAACCGCTCGGCGGCGGCGAGAATGCAGGCGACGGAACCCTTCATGTCGCAACTGCCGCGGCCGTACAACCGGTCGTCCTTGACGATCGGCTGGAAGGGGCCGTGCTCGGTGAACTTCCAGTCATCGGCCGGAACGACGTCGGTATGTCCGAAATATGCCATCCCGCCGGTGCCGCGCCCCTTCTTGCCGACGACGCTCGCCTTGCGGACGCCGTACGGATCGACGTACTCCAGCCGTTCCGTCTCGAAACCGAGCCGCTGAAGCGTCTCCTGCACGTAGTCGGTGACGGCCAGGTTGGAGACGAGGCTGACGGAGTCGAAGGAGACGAGTTCGTGGGCGTAATCGAGGGGGGACATGGGGGAGTGGTCAGTTGTCAGTGGTCAGTTGTCAGAAAACTGCGAAACATGGAATAGTTACGATCTCAAGTGGGTGGCAAACCATTCTTTTGTCCTCCGCCACATCTCTTGTGACAGCACGTGACCCGTCCCGTCCTCGATGAAATACGAAAACTTCTCCTCCGCATGCATTGAGGCGTACGCGTCGGCAATTGTTCGCACGCCGGCACGGACGTCGTCGATCGGGCTGCCGTGATCGAGTTCGCCGAAGTTGAGGTGCAGCGGCCGCGGCGCAATCAGCGCAGCGATGTCGGGTGTGTCGCCGTACGTGAAGATCCCGGGAATGAAGTTCGGGAAACAGTGCAGCATGTGCTCCCGATGAATTCCCCTGTACGTCGGAAGGCAGCAGTTCCCGACAAGGCATTTGAGCCGCGGCTCCCAGGGGCCGACCAGCCAGGTGTGGGTGCTCCCCATCGAATGACCATAGCATCCGAGGCGGTCCGCAGTCACTTCCGGCCGGCTGGCGAGGAAATCGACGGCCCGCCGCATGTCGAGTCTATGCTTCCAGGCCAGTGACTTGCCG
>CAZWGW010000115.1:5341-13444 GCA_964633565.1 uncultured Planctomycetaceae bacterium | reverse complement strand
CTGGCAGCGCGGGGATTTCTCGTCTTGTCAGCCGGATTGTCGGCAGCGTATGGCATGCCGGCCGCCGAGGAAGCTATCGATCTGATGCGGCGGCACGGCATCGGTCTCGACCAGCACGCGAGCCAGCCCGTGACTCCCGAAATGTTGTCGAATGCCGACTATGTACTGACGATGACCGCCAGGCACCGCCAGGCCATCGTGGACCGATTTCCCGAACTGGCCTCGCGCGTGCACACCCTGGCCCCCGACAGGTCGGATGTGCCCGACCCGATCGGCGCCGGCCCGGCGGAGTACCGTCGGTGTTCGGAGCAGATTGCCAGGTATCTCCGGCACTGGCTGGAGGAAATTGCCCCTGCGGCACGGAGAGGATGACCAGCCATGAAAGTCGCCGTGGCGAGCGACCATCGCGGCGTGCGCGTCAAAGGGCAGATCCTGTCCCTGTTGTCCGATCTGGGACACACGGGGATTGATCTGGGCCCGGCGGAGACGGCGAGCGTCGATTACCCCGACTACGCTCTCAAGGTCGCCGAGAGCGTCGCACACGGACAGGCCGACCGCGGCGTTTTGATCTGCGGCACCGGCATGGGGATGTGCATCGCTGCCAACAAGATCGGCGGCGTGCGGGCCGTCACGTGCCACGACGACGTCACGGCCGAAATGAGCCGCCGGCACAACGACGCCAACGTGATGTGTCTTTCGGCCGACCTCCTTGGTGACCGTCTGCTGGGCCGCATCGTGGAAATCTGGCTGCGGACCGAGTTTGAAGGGGGGCGACACCAGCGCCGGATTGATAAGATCCGGCAGATTGAAACGGCCCACCCGATGCCGCCCACCGGTTGATTTCAGCTTCCCGTGCCGGTCGATGAACTCTCATCGACGACAGACTGCCTCACGAGACCGACAGGATCAACTCGCGCATGGACCCGAAGAGCCTCCGATTTGCTCAGACCCACGAATGGGTCAGCCTGGACGCCGCGACCGCCACGATCGGCATCAGCGATTTTGCCGTGAAGGAACTCACCGACCTCGTTTTCATTCAGCTTCCCGAAGTCGGTCGGCAGATCGAGGCCGGCGACACGTTCGGTGAGGTGGAGAGCGTCAAGGCGGTCAGCGATCTGTACGCCCCGCTGAGCGGCACGGTCACCGAAGTCAATTCAAAGTTGATCAACGATCTGGCGCCGCTCTCGGACGATCCGTTCGGCGCGGGCTGGATCATGAAGCTCGCGATCACCGACGCCGCCCAGGCCCAGGGACTGATGACCTACGACGCCTACCAGCAGTTCTGCGCCTCCCAAGCCCACTGAGCGAGACCCACCGGCCGTGGCCTACACGTTCAGCACGCCCGATCAGCAGCAGGAGATGCTGCGCACGATCGGCGCTCCCTCGATTGACAGCCTGTTCGCGCAGATCCCCGCCGACGTGCGGCTGACGCGCCCGCTCAACCTCCCCCCCGCCCTCGCGGAAATGGAATTGGAAGCGGCCATCGCTCAGGCCGCCGCGCGCAATACGTCCAGCCGCCGCGTCTGCTTCCTCGGTGGCGGGGCATACGATCACTTCGTGCCGGCGGTCGTCGATGAGATCGCCGCCCGCGGCGAGTTCTACACCGCCTACACACCCTACCAGCCGGAGGCGAGTCAGGGGTCGCTGCAGGCGTTTTTTGAATATCAGACGCTGATCTGCCAGTTGACCGGGATGGACGTCTCGAACGCCAGTCTCTATGAAGGCGGCACGGCCGTCAGTGAAGCCGCTTTCATGGCGATGCGGGTGACGGACCGGCACAAGAGGGTGGTGGTGCTCGGTTCGGTCCACCCTGAGTATCGCGAGGTGCTGTCCACGTACACTGGCAACCTGGCGACTGAAATCGTGGTGGTTCCCACACCGGACGGGACCGCCGACCTCGACCGCGTGACGGACGCTCTCGACGACAGCACGGCGTGTCTGGTCTTTCAGCACCCCAACTACTTCGGCTGCCTCGAGGAGCCGCGGGAACTGACACGCCTCGCACACAACGTCGGCGCTCTGAGCGTCGTGTCGTTTGATCCGATCAGCCTCGGCCTCCTCCAGCGCCCGGGACAGTACGAGGCCGACATCGCCGTCGCCGAAGGGCAGCCACTGGGCATCCCCCTGCAGTACGGCGGGCCGTACCTCGGCGTGCTCGCCTGCCGGCAGGAGTTTGTCCGAAAAATGCCCGGCCGGCTCGTGAGCGAAGCCCGCGACCGGCAGGGGCGCCGCTGTTACGTGCTCGGCTTGCAGACGCGCGAGCAGCACATTCGACGGGAAAAGGCGACGAGCAACATCTGCACGAACCAGGGCCTGCTCGCCCTCCGCGCCACTGTGTACCTGTCGCTTCTGGGTCCGCGCGGCATCCGCGAAGTGGCCGAACTGTGCTGCCGCAAGGCGCACTACGCGGCCGGGCAACTGTGCCGTGTCGACGGCATGGAGTTGATGTTCGACCGGCCGTTCTTCAAGGAGTTCGCTCTGCGGTGCCGTGGAGGATCGCGGCCATTTGTGGAAAAGGCGCGGGCGGCGGGATTCGACATCGGACCCGATATCGCGCACCCCACTCACGGTGAGGCAGAGCTGGTCGCGGTGACGGAAAAGCGGACCCGGCAGGAGATTGATGCACTCGCCGCGTGCCTGGCGTAGATTCCGTTTTTATTGCAATCCCACCCCGATGCGCAACACCCTCGCCACACAGTCCCTCTTCGAACTCGCCCACCGGGACCGCCGCGCCGCGACGTTCCCCACCAGTGACGTCCCGGAGCGGCCGCTGTCCGATCTGCTTCCCGCGGACCAACTGGCCGACGCGCCTCCGCCGCTGCCGGAACTTTCCGAGCCGGACGTCGTCCGCCACTTCGTCAACCTCTCGACGCTCAACATGAGCGTCGACACGCACTTCTACCCGCTCGGGAGTTGTACGATGAAGTACAACCCCAAGCGGCACGAACGTCTGGCGCGTTCTGGCGGCATCGGCGATCTGCACCCCAATGCCCGCCCCCGGGACTGCCAGGGGATGCTGGCGATTCTGTACGAACTGCAGGAGATGCTGGCCGAGATCGCCGGCCTTCCCGCCGTTTCGCTGCAGCCGGCCGCCGGAGCACAGGGGGAATTGACGGCCCTGCTCGTGGCGGCGGCGTACTTCCGGGACCGCGGCGAAAAGCGCACGAAGGTCCTGTTCCCCGCCAGCGCGCACGGGACGAACCCCGCCAGTGCTGCGCTCGCCGGGTTCGAGTGCGTGCAGATCAACAAGGCGGTCGGCGGCCTCGTTGACCTGGAAGACCTCAAGACGCGGGTCGACGAGTCGACGGCCGTGTTCATGATCACGAACCCCAACACGCTGGGCCTGTTCGAGAAGGACATCGCCGCCATCAGCGGCGTGCTGCACGACCACGGCGCGCTGGTCTACATCGACGGCGCCAACATGAACGCCAACGTCGGCGTGACAAGGCCGGGCGACTTCGGCGGCGACATGATGCACTACAACGTGCATAAGACCTTCACCGGCCCGCACGGCGCAGGGGGGCCGGGGGCGGGACCGATCGCGGTGCGGGAGTTCCTCGCGGACTACTTGCCGGGACCGGTTATTCGGAGGTCGGAGGCCAGAGGTCGGACGGAGTTCAGGTACGAACTGGTGAATCCCGCGAAATCGATCGGCCGTGTCCGCTCGTTCTTCGGCAACGTCGGCATCCTGCTGCGCGGGTACTTTTATCTCCGTACGCTGGGGGCTCAAGGGGTGCGTGACGTCGCCGAGCAGGCGGTCCTCAACGCCAACTACCTCAAGGCAAAACTCAAGGACGTATTCCCTGTGCCACACGGCGAATGGTGCATGCATGAATTTGTCGCATCGGCGCGGCGGCTCAAGGAGGAGCGGGGCATCACGGCGATGGACATCGCCAAGCGGCTGCTCGACTACGGCTTCCACGCGCCGACGGTGTATTTTCCCCTGGTCGTGCCTGAGTCGATCATGATCGAGCCGACCGAGACCGAATCGAAGGAAACGCTCGACCGGTTTGCCGACGCGCTGGTCGCCATTGTCCGGGAAGATCCACAACTCCTGCACGACGCGCCGCACACGACGCCCGTCAGCCGGCCGGATGAAGTCGCCGCCGCCCGGCAGCCGGTGTTGAAGTGGTTGTAGTGCACATGCCCCGCTGCCGCATTGTCATCGACAAGATCCCTTCTTCCGGCGCCTGGAACATGGCCGTGGACGAGGCGCTGCTGGAATCGGCGGTCCAGCACCACGACTGCACGGTGCGCATCTACCGCTGGAATGCGGCCACGGTCTCCCTCGGTTACTTCCAGCCCGCCGGGCACACGGCACTCTACCCGCAACTCGCAGACCTGCCTGTGGTGCGCCGGCTCTCCGGCGGTGGAGCAATTGTCCACCACCACGAGATGACCTACTCGTGCATGGTGCCGGCCGCGCATCCCCTCGCGGCGGACCCGACCGCACTCTACGGGCGGGCCCACGAGGCCATCATTACGATCCTTGCCGGGCATGGCATCACCGCGGTTCTGCGGGGTGATGAGGCGCATGGTTCCGAGGAGCCGCTCCTCTGTTTCGGGCGCGGCGACCGGCATGACATCGTGGTGGACGGGCACAAGATCGTCGGCAGCGCCCAGCGGCGACGGCGGGGCTCGATCCTCCAGCATGGCAGCCTCCTGATCCGTCGATCGGAGTTCGTGCCCGACTACCCGGGAATATCGGACTTGGCGCGTTGGCCGGACCCGACCGCCGACTTCGAGCATCTACTCGGAGAACGGATCGCTGCAGCCCTCGCTGCCTCCCGGTTCCCGGGCGAGTTGTCGGCGTCTGAACGTGAATTCGCCCAGAAACTTGAGGCAAACAAGTACTGTCAGCTCGCCTGGGGGCGTCGACATGAAGCGGCGCATTGAGGCGGCGTCGCTGTCGTGCGCATTGCGTGGCTGATCCACCGCCCGGCGTCTACAATCTCCGCCAGACGCGAGTGAATCGAGCCCGCGTTGTGCGGTTCTGATCCCGGCAGAATACTGCGAAATCATTGATGCGTCCCTTGCTCCAAAACCCGAGACTGCAGCAAATCGCCGACAAGGTCGAGGCAGGCGTGCGTCTTTCGTTCGATGACGGACTCTTCCTCGACGAACAGGCCGACCTCCTGACGCTCGGCCGGCTCGCCAACGTCGTCCGCGAGCGCAAGAACGGCAACGTTGCGTACTACAACACGAACGTCCACCTGAATCCGACCAACGTCTGTGTCTACCGCTGCACGTTTTGCGCGTTCCGCTCGGATCTCAAGGCGCCGAAGTCGTACGTTTTCACCGACGACATGATCCGCGAGCGTGTCCTGGAGGCGAAAGAGAGCGGCGCGACCGAAATCCACGTCGTGGGCGGCCTGCACCACCTCAAGAAGTTCGACTGGTATGTCAACGTCGTCCGGGTGATCCATGAGACCTGGCCGGCCATCCACATCAAGGCCTGGACTGCCGTCGAGATCAACTGGTTCGCCCACATCACGAAAAAGCCCAGCGAGTGGGTGCTGAAACAGATGCTGGACGCCGGCCTGGGGAGCCTGCCGGGGGGTGGCGCGGAGATCTTCGACGAAGAAGTGCGTTCAAGAATCTGTGAGCACAAGGCCGACTACCGCTGCTGGATTGACGTCCATCGCGCCGCGCACCAGTTGGGTCTGCGGTCGAACGCCACGATGCTCTACGGCCATATCGAGGAACCGCGGCACCGGGTGGACCATCTCTGCAAACTTCGCGACCTCCAGGATGAGACCGGCGGCTTTCAGACGTTTATCCCGCTCGCGTTCCATCCTGAGAATACCGGCTTGAGCCACATTCCCAAGCCGACCGGACAACTCGATCTGCGGATGATCGCCCTGTCGCGGCTGATGCTCGACAATTTCGACCACATCAAGGCGTACTGGATCATGCTGGGCCAGCCGACCGCCCAGGTCGCCCTCGGCTTCGGCGCGGACGACATTGATGGTACCGTCGTGCACGAGTTGATCTACCACGATGCCGGCGCGAAGACGCCGGAGGGGCTGACCGTGGCCG
Source organism: uncultured Planctomycetaceae bacterium (assembly GCA_964633565.1). GTDB lineage: Bacteria > Planctomycetota > Planctomycetia > Planctomycetales > Planctomycetaceae > CAZWGW01. The sequence goes on along the minus strand of CAZWGW010000115.1, from coordinate 7,405 downwards.
AACTGCACCACCTGATCCGCGAAGCGGGCCGCGAACCGGTAGAGCGGGATACGCTGTATCGGCGAGTGGTCCGGAACGGGAAAGAGTGGCAGATCGAGCAGCCCGTGGAGTCAATGGCGGCGGCGGCCCGGGAACCCACGATGCTCACCGTCTGATACGGGACAGTTACCATGCCCCCCCTGCCCTCCCACGCCTCCCGCGAACTGCAGTTCGACCACGGCCGCGCCATCGGCATCAGCAACAAGTGGGAGAAAGGGCAGTATTGTTCGATCCTGACGGCGGCCGGCATCGTCGGGTGCGGCATCTACGACATGAAAACGCCAGCCGAGTTCGGCCAGGCCATTGCTATCGCCCGCGGCACGCCTCAGAATCCGCTTGTGGAACCGGAAGACCTGCTGGGCGCCCGGATCGTCGACTGCACGCCCAAAGCAAGGACCTACGGCATCCAGATCGGCATGACCGGCCGCGAAGCGGTCGAACTGATGCTGCAGGCGTCAGCGGGCAACACAGCACCCCGAGACTGACCGATGACCACCTCGATTGCCGCACCGCCGATCCGCGTCAAACACATCGACCATGTAACAATCGTCGTGAAGGACCTGGAGCGATCCCGCCAGTTCTATGTCGACGTGCTCGGCATGGACGAGGTCCCACGCCCCGGATTCGGTTTCCCGGGATTGTGGTTTCAGGCCGGGCCGACGCAGGTGCACCTGATCGGGGAGCACGACGCGACCGGGCCCGCTGGCGTCCAGCCGCCCGAACACTGTTCGATCAGCCGCACGCAGCATTTCGCCTTTGAGGTCGAGGACGCTGTGGCGGCGCAGGCCCGGCTGCGGGACCTCGGCGTCCCCCTGGCCGCCGGTCCGAAACAGCGCCCGGACGGCCCGACGCAGATCTACGTGCAGGACCCGGACGGCCACCTGGTCGAACTGTTCTCGTTCCCCCGGTTGTAGCGGCGATCCCGAGGCGGGTCCGGCCGGGCTGCCCAAATCCGCTGGCATCCTGTCCCCGATGCGCGCTATACTGCGGTGTCGATTCGACGTTTCACCGCCGAGAACTTTCCCCACCCATGTCCGACGCCCCCAAGAAGATGGTGATTGGTTCGCTCGTCGTCGCCGGCCTGGTCGCCCTGGCTGCGATCTGCGACCTCGTGCTCGGAGTCCCCTTCTCCGGGTCGGAGCACACCCGCACGATGGACATCCTGTTCATCATTGCTGCGGCGATTGTCGGCTATCTCGGGTGGGATGCGTACCGCGATCTGCGGTGAGCGGGTGACTCTCACGCATTGCCTGCGAGTGCGGCGTAAATCTGGCGGTCGCGCGCCCCGTCTATTACAGTGACAGTCGGCCGAGCGCTGAAACCAGAGAGGGTGCATTCGCATGCCCGCCAGATCGCTCCTCCTCCTCGCCGGCGATTACGTCGAGGACTACGAAATCATGGTCCCGTTCCAGGCCCTGCAGATGGTCGGTTACGCGGTGCACGCCGTCTGCCCGGGCAAGCGGGCCGGACAGCAGGTCCGGACGTCGGTCCACGACTTTGAAGGGGACCAGACCTACAGCGAAAAGCGGGGCCACAACTTCACGCTGAACGCGACATTTGACGAAGTCCGCACGGCCGATTATGCCGCGCTCGTCGTGCCGGGCGGCCGGGCGCCGGAATACCTGCGGCTCAATCCGCGCGTGCTCGACATCGTTCGCGAGTTCGCCTCCGCGAAGAAACCGATCGCCGCCATCTGCCACGGGCTGCAATTGCTGGCGGCGGCGGACGTGCTCCGCGGCCGCACCTGCACCGCCTACCCCGCGTGCGGCCCGGAAATCCGCTTGGCCGGAGGCGTGTACCAAGAGGTCCCCGTCGATGAGGTGGTTGTCGACGGCAACCTCGTGTCGGCCCCGGCGTGGCCGGCCCATCCGAAATGGCTGGCGGCATTCCTCGAGGTCCTCGGCGCACGGATCGAACACTGAACCTTCCCCGCGATTCCCCTCCTGACTTCCATCCAATGAACTCTGCAGTCTCGCAACGCTCCTGGTGGTTCGTCATCGGCGCCGTACTCGGCGGCCTGGCCGT
>CAZWGW010000115.1:650-5331 GCA_964633565.1 uncultured Planctomycetaceae bacterium | reverse complement strand
CACGGCCTGCCGGCGTACCTGCAAACCCTGTACGAAGGCGAAATGAAGCAACTCCACGGCGAAGAGGTCCTCGCCTGGAAGAAGTATCTCGGTGACTTCAAGACGGCTGCCGAGTACCAGATGTATCACGCGGCAGCGCTCTGCCTGGTCGGCCTGATGAGGACGCCGAAGTGCGAACGCTCGCGGCGCATTGCCGGCTGGTCGTTCCTGCTGGGAACAATCCTGTTTTCGGGCAGCCTGTACGCGCTGGTCCTCAGCAAGCAGACCTGGCTCGGGGCGATCACACCAATCGGAGGAGTGCTGTTCATCGTCGGCTGGTTCGCGCTGGCCTACGCGGCCTGCCCTGCCGGCGGTGCGTGCGATGGTCCCGAAGAGTGCTCGACCGTTCCTCTCGAAACCCGTTGACAGCGTACCACGGCCGTTTCGGCCGTGCCGTCACAAGTCCCTCCCTTTGACTCCATTCCGCATGCCCGCTTCGCCTGAACAATCACTCCTCGCTGCCAGCGCCCGCCTGCTGCAGGCCATCGACGCCGGCGACTGGCAGACCTACGAAGAACTTTGCGACGAACGCCTCACCTGCTTTGAACCGGAAGCGGCCGGGCATCTCGTCGAGGGTCTGCCGTTCCACAAATTCTACTTCGACCTGCCGCCGTCCAATTCGCCGCGGTTGTCGTCGATGAGTTCGCCGCACGTCCGCGTGATGGGCGACGTCGGGATCGTGTGCTACGTGCGGCTGGTGCAGAAGCTGGACGCCGCCGGCGCGCCGGTCACCGTCCGCGTGAATGAAACCCGGATCTGGCAGCGCCGCGGCGAGGTGTGGAAGCACGTTCACTTTCACCGGTCGGTGTGCTGAGGCGGATGCCCCACGAACCGCTCCACGATCCGCCTGTCGAAGTAGTTCACCTCCATCCCTGCGTCGATCACGATTCCCTGCGCATTGATGCCCGACGACCGGGGGCTGAGCAGGAACGCCGCCGCATTCGCCACTTCTTCCGTCCGCACCGCCTCCTTCCGCAGCGACGCCTGTTCCGCGAACAGGTAGCTGTCGACGTAACCGGGGATGCCGGCCGACGCCGACGTTTTGAGCAGCCCGGGACAGACGGCGTTGAAGCGGATTTTCGAGAACTCCGCGAACGATTTTGCGAGGAAGCACAGTGACGAATCGAGCGCGGCCTTGATGGGCGCCATGTAACCGTAGTTCTCGGCCGCCATGCGGGTCGTCGAGATCGAGATCGTCACCACGCTCCCCTGCTCCGGGTCGAGCAGGTCGCGGAACGCATTGGCGATGGCGATCAGCGAGAAACAGGAGACGTTGACCGCCTGCAGGAACGCCTCGCGCGAGGTCTCGTGGAACGGCTTCCAGCCGGCGGAGTAATCGGCAAACGCGATCGAGTGCACGATTCCGGCGAGCTGCTTCCGGTCACGGGCCACATCGTTTCGCAGCCGATCGACTTCCTCCTGTCGCTCAACGTCACACACGTAGGCCGGAGAGTCACCTGCGAGCTTGCGCACCGACTCGCGCCGCGCGTCGCTCCGCACCGAATACAGCACGTCCGCGCCGGCTTCGCTCAGCACACGCCCGACGTGGTACGCGACGCTCTTTCGATTGGCGAGACCGAAGACCAGGACCGGTTTGCCGGCAAGCTGCAGGAAGTCCATGCGATTTTTCTACAGAAGGAATGCGAACAGAAGGGAGCGAAGGAAGCAAAGAGGTCGATTGCCGACGCGCGGTCGAAAGCCGTGTCTGAACTCTGCCGGAATGTGCCCTGTGGAAATATTCCGCTTGGCCAATGAACCAGCAAACTCGGGCAACCGAATGAATCCCTGATCCTCAGATCTTCGCTGCCTTCGCTACCTTCTGTTCAAATACAACTTCAGGTTCAGCGTCGCCCGGCCGCCGGCGAGGATATCAATCTTGCCGTCGTCGTTGAGGTCTGCGCAGAGCAGGTCTTCGCAAGCCATGCCGCCGTCGTCGATGACGTGCTTCGTCCATTGGCTGCCGTCAGTTGAGGCAACAGTGAACACATACACTCCCGGCCCCTTGACCGGGCCGTCGCCGGCTTCGCGATGGCCAATCACAATCTCATCCCCGCCGTCGCCGTCAAGGTCGGCCGTCCACACGCCGTGTCCCTGCTTGAGCGTGTCGTCGAGCACGTGCCGGGCGGCCAATTGTCCCTCGGGCAGGTGATCCGGCGCGGTGTAGACGGCGACTGTCGTGCCGTGCATCGGCTCCACCGTTGCCATGAACGGCTGGCCCCCTTTGAAGCGGCCGATCTTGACCTCTCCGGCGCCGCTGTTGTCAGGTTTGTCTCCCGGCATGCCGGTGCCGATTTTGCGCCGTGCGAACGTGCCGTCGTCCTTCCGCCAGATCGCGTGCAGTCCCTCCTGGCTGGCAGTGATCGTGGCGACCCGCTGACCGCCGTGATCCATGTGCCAGTGATTGTGCATGCGGCTCAGTGTGTCGTCGAGGACAGTCGAGCGCCACGGATCGGCCTGCGGATTGGCCGGGACTTCAAACGCCAGCAGCCGCACGCCGTTTCCCCGCGTGGCATTGAGGGGCGAGACGACCAGTTGTTCGCGCCCGGTGCCGAGCACGTCGGCCCAGCGCATGCGGTGCGTCCAGCCTTCGACGCCGATCGCGTGGACGCTCCATTTCTCGTCGAGCGATGCGCCGCGGGAGAGCCACTGGATTGTGCCGACCTTCGTCCACCCGGCACCGAGAGCGAAATCGGTTTTCCCGTCGCCGTCGATGTCATGCGGGGCGATGCAGACGTTGTCGAGTTCCGTCTGGTCCTCGATGATGATCCGTTTCTTCCAGTCGGGGCTCTGGTACCAGACGACCTGGTTCTCCGTGACCGACACGATGTCCTGCCGGCCGTCGCCGTCGACATCGGCCACTGCGACGGCGTAGACCACCTTTTTGGCGGCGGCGGGGTCGATCACGACCTCTTCGAATTTGAGGTCTGCCGCCGCAAGTGGGGCTGCCGGCGAGCAGATTCCGGCCAGAAGAAAAAGCAGCAGCGGGATGCAGTGTCGCATGGGTGGTTCGTTCCGATTGCGGTGAAAATCGCCCGAATCGCGCAACGGTTGTACCACGTTTTGAGACCAGCGTACACTTGCTGGAACAGTTCGTCGTAACGCTCCACATCCTCTCATTGACGCGGAGTGATCCATGGCGTCCTCCCTACCCACAAACGCCGAGACGCCTGCCCCACGTCGCAGGCGCTGGTGGATCTACGTCGTGCTGTTCTTCGTGCTGATGTCCGTCTTGAACTACAAACCTCAGCGATATTTCGACGAAGCCTTCGTGATGGAACAGATCGCTGATCTGCTTGACAGCCCCGTGCCAGCGGATTGAGGGATGGTCAAACTGCCCCTACGTGAGCTATGTCTACCTGCCGCGCGTCGAGTTGACGGAGGATCAGGTTCACAAGCTGGCGGACCTTTTGGAGCAGCTTCCGCGGCTGTCATCCGTGGATGCGCACCATGTGTACGAGAACCAGAGTGAGAGATATCAGCAACTCACGGCGGAACTGCCGGAGCGCATTTTTGTCGGCGGACGCATCTCAGGGTCCGGCAGCGCGGACTCGCGGCGACGGGCCTATGTTGCAGGAATTGCAGGCGAGTAAATCCGGGCCAAATAGGAGTTGGAACTGTCCGATCAGATCACTCAACCGCCTGCGGAATGCACCTTCGCCACTCCAACGGGATCGTCGCCGCCGGCCAGCCAGCGTTCGAACCATTCCTGCGTCCGCTGTGCCACTTCGCCCGTCGTGTCGAACCAGATGGTCGTGTGTCCGGTTCCCGGGAGGAGCACCAGTTGGCTGTGGTCCGGGGCCGCTTCGTGCAGCCGCCGCGCGTGATACGGTGGCACGAGCCAGTCATCCTCGCCATGCAGGATCAGCACCTGCGCCCGTGTCCGCCCGATGGCCGCAGTGGCGTCCGAGAGGTCCGGATTGAACTCACCGCGCAATCCGGCCTCGTCGACGGCGGCCTGCAGTTCGTCGTCCGAGACGCCCTGTTCGATCCCCGGCAGCACGGTCCGCGCATAGTCCGGCACGACGTCGCGCATCGTGCTGAACGGCGCCACGGCGACGACGGCCGCAATCCGCGGATCGAGGCCGGCGAACTGAATCGATGTCGCGGCTCCATAAGAGATGCCGTATACGCAGAGCCGGCCGGCGACGAGCCTGCGTCGCTCGAGTTCGTCGATCACCTGTGTCAGATCGTGCGACTCCTGCTGACCGAACGTCAGCCATTCCCCGGTCGACCGGCCCTGGCCGCGCAGATCGACGAGGACCGCGCGGAATCCCGCATCGGCGAGGTCGTGAGCGGTTCCCTGCATCCAGAAACTGCTGGACCAGATGCCGTGCAGCACGAGGATCGTCCCCCGTGGCGGCTGGTTTCCCTCCGGTTCTATGATCGACACGGACAGGTCGGCCTCGGGCGGCCCGACCTTGATCCGGAGCTGCTGGTCAATCCCCAGCACCTGCCGCACCGGTGGCGCGAGTTTGGCGTTTGAAGCAAATGAATTCAGCCGGTTGGGCGCGGAGACCATCACGGCCGACAGGAACTGCGCACAGCCGCACAACAGCGGAAGGAGCAGGATCGGCAGGTTTCGCCGGTGACGGGAAGGGAATGCCATAGGCGGAGCCCAGATGCGAGACGTTGCACCGCGGTC
>CAZWGW010000115.1:0-640 GCA_964633565.1 uncultured Planctomycetaceae bacterium | reverse complement strand
GTAACGGCGAGGTCCGTCAAGACGAAGTGCGGCGGGCGGGTCGGAGACTGTAGCCGGCCTCAGTGAGGCCGGAAGCGAGGAGATGGAACAAGACCCGCTTTCGAAACGGCTGTTCTCAGTGACAACGTTTCCTGCCGACGGCCGGGGTCACTGACCCCGGCTACAGTGGTCGAAACAGCCGCCGCGCGTTTGCTGTCGTCTGCGCGGCGAATTCCGCCAGCGGGACGCCGCGGGCGACGGCCAGGCACTGCGCCGTGTGCCGCACCCAGGCCGGTTCGTTCCGTTTGCCGCGATTTGGAACCGGGGCGAGGTACGGGGAGTCGGTCTCGACCAGGATGAGGTCCGCCGGGCACTTCGCGGCCACGGCGCGCAGCGACTCGTTCTTTTTGTAGGTCACCATGCCGGCGAAGGAGAGGTACAGCCCCAGTTCAAGGCATGCCTCGGCTGTGGCCTGGTCGCCGCTGAACGAGTGCATGACACCGGAGATCGGTCCTGCCTGGGCCGCGCGCCGCAACTGGTCGACCACGTCCGCTTCGGCCTCCCGGCAATGGACGACGAACGGTTTGCCGAGCCGACGTGACAGTCCCAGATGACGATCGAAATAGTCCTGCTGCACGTCGAGCGGGGCGTAGTCCCAGTA
>CAZWGW010000114.1:0-13449 GCA_964633565.1 uncultured Planctomycetaceae bacterium | reverse complement strand
GCTTCATGCCCTCCAGGACCGTCTTGCCGAGTACGATCTGATCTCCACTGCGCAGGACCTGTCGCTTGACCGGGATGCCGTTGATGTATGTGCCGTCGGGCGTATTGCAGTCTTCGAGCTCGAAACGCCCGCCGCGGTTGTAGATGACCGCATGCCGGGGCTCGATGGCGTCGTCCTTGAACAGATACACCTCCGCCTTGGGCGAGCTGCCGAGGATGGTGGTGTCCTTGAACAGGATGAACTGCTTGCCGGCGAGCGGGCCTTTGCGCATCAGGAGCCAGGCGGCTTTCGTCCAGCCCTCGATCAGGCCGACAAACAGCCCGACGAGCAGGCCGATGACGGCAAAGCCCACGGCGCGGCTGTACGTGGCCTGCCCGTCCTCCGCGATGAGCACGAAACTGATCGGGTCGAACAGCAATCCGCCCAGCAGTCCGCCCAGCACGCCGCCCAGCAGGCCGTTGAAGATGACCTTCTTCTCCCGCAGGGCGATCCCCTGGCCGAGTCCGGCGGGGATGGCGATCAGGCTCCAGGCGGCCCCGCGACCCATGATCAGCACGAGCAGCGCCATGCCCGTGGGCATGGCATCCGGTTGCGGATTGTCCCACATCGAAAACGCAACGTCGCTTGTAAGCTTGAACAGGAGCCCGGTCGGAATCAGCATGACCAACCCGCCAAAAAAGCCGACGGCCACCCCGACTGCCCCGCTGATCGCCGCCCGCAGGAGATTGCGGCACATGAGCCCCTCGGCCGCGCCGAGAAACAGGCCCGTGCATCCGGCGACCACCGGAAACATCAGGAGGCCGGCGACGAGATTCTCGCCTTCCGGAGCGTTGTCGTCGAAGAACGGCTCGAGACACGCCCATCCGGCGAGCCCCCCCTGGCCGTGCAGATCGCCAGATAGAACCAGTTCGCGTAGATCACCTTGACGACCCAGCTCTGGTCGACCAGCGCGCCGATGTCCCGCCGCAGGTACGCCTGTGAAGCGACGTAGTCTTCCACCTCGGGGGCGGCGAGGTCGCGAGAGGTGATTTTGAGCGGTGTGTTTCCGTCGGACATGGGATTGCTCCCGATCGATTGATATGGTCGGTCGGCGTCGTCAACCATCCTTGCCGCCCGAGTCGGCGCGCGGCGCGGACCGGTTTCCGGGGCGGGCGCTCGCCGCGTCGTTTTCCGGCGCCGGCGGAGGCTCCGACCCTGACGTGTCTTTCACCTTGCCGGACAGTTCCGCCGTCTTGATGGCCACGATCTGGGCCAGGATCAATTGCTCCTCCGGACTGAGCATATACGTGTCGTTCACTTCGGCCATGCGTTGCCGCAGGGTTGCCACGTTCTTCTGCAGCTCCTGCCACTGTTTCTTCCGCTTCGCGGCCTCTTCTTCGGACTCCTCGGCGGGGGGTGGAATCGACAGGGTGTTGACGTCAGCAGCCAGGTCGTCGAGCCGTTTCTGGACGTCATGGAGATAGATTTCCAGCGCGGGCAGGAACCCTTTCCTGACGCCGGTATGCGCAACGGCCCCTGTTTCGATCATGCGCCGCTCCCAGTTTCTCTTCAGCCCTGCCAGCAGCCAGCCCATCAGGAACAGCGCCGCCCAGCAGAGCAGTCGCGTCGCCATCGTCCATGTGCTGTCCGACGCCGCCAGCAGCGGCGTCGTGGCGGCCGCCGGGGCCGTACCCGCAGCTCCGGCCGATCCCATGCCGGGTTGTTTCGGCGTCTCCGGCCGACGGCTGGCGTCGATGCTCCTGATCTGCCGGCCGACCCAGTAGTGGTCGAGCAACTGAGTCGCCCCCGACTTCCACACGAACACCCCTTCCAGTTGCCGCACCGGGTCGACGACGAATGCAATCTGCCCCGGCCCTCCGAAGAAATGCTGCTGGATGAACTGGTCGCGATCGGAGAGGAAGATGCCGAAATCGGGGTGCGAGTGATACCAGCCGATGATCTTCAGGTCCGAATACTTCGTGTCCATTTCGCGGTTGATGTGGTCCCACGACTCGTGCGTGAACGTCACTTCCGCGAATTTCTTGGCGGCGCTGTCGCAACGAATGTACTGCGTGACGGACGCGAACGGCCCGTCCGGGTCGGTCCCCCAGTTCCCCACGACGATGCCGCAGATTTCGACTTCGGTGTCCTCGGCCGCGTGTTTGAGGATCGACTCGTGGACCTCGGGGGCGAAATGCAGCCGGAAATCGGCGCGGGGATCGGCGGGGAATCTGCCGCCGGCCAGCTTCTCCTGGCGCAACTGGGACACGTCGGGCGTCTGCATGTCTAATCCCCCGAATCCGATCGCGGCGGTTCATGTTCCGCCAGGTCGCCCAGCACCAGCGACTTGTCCCCGGCAAATTCATAGCCGCACTGCCGGCTTCCCGCACGGCCGCCGAGGATGTCCCACGGCGGGACCCCGAGTTCGCCGAGCGTCTTGTCCAGCAGATCGGCGCGGCCGTCAAACGCGTGGTACATCTCCGGGACGCGGTGTGCCTCGCACCGCGGACACCGTCCCTGTCGTTCGGTCACTTTGCCCAGTGAGTTGAAGCACGCGTCGGTCGTTCCGCATTTCGGACAGGTCAGGCCGGCGAGCAGATCGTGGTTCGTCTCCACGATCGCCGACGGGCCGAGATCGCCGCGAACCCGTTCAAGGAGGTCCCCTACACGGGTCTTTGCGACCTGCCAGGGGAGTTCGACGATCGGCGTGATCTGGTCATGGCTCGGACAGTCGTCCAGACGTGAATAGGTCACTGGATAACTCTGGTGGTGTTGGCCGTCGAACACGAATCCCTGTCCGGCGAGCGTGGGGAGGCCGTGCAGCAGCTTGACGGCCTCCTGCGCCTGGATGCCCGCCACAATCGAGGCGGTCGTCGGCGTCGTCGGCACCTTTCCCTGTTCCATTTCGTCGCGGGTCAGGAGGGCGCAGCTCCGACGGGCCTCGAGCATTTTCCAGTCGACTTCGCTCATCGTGCATTCGTAGCAGGGACCGGTGGCCGGATCGAACACGCGGGCGACGCCCCCCAGCCGCTCGATCGCACCGTCGATCCAGACGCGGCCCACGCGCGCCGCGGCCTGGTTGATGGCGACGCGGGCTTCACGGTTGTCCAGACCGCCGAGGATCACATCGGCCCAGCGATACACGCCCAGTCCCAGGTCGTAGACGACATTGCCATGAAACGCGCGGGTGCGGATCTCCGGGTAAATCTCACGCGCCCGCTCGGCGGCAACCTCCGACTTGCGCCGCCCGCAGTCGGCGGCCCGATACAGCACCGAGCGGGACAGGTTTGAGTTTTCGATCGTGTCGAAGTCGGCGATGAACACCCGTCCGACGCCGAGCAGGGCAAGGTCCTTGACCAGTTCGTTGCCGAGCGCTCCCGCGCCGATGACGACGACGCGCGCCCGGGCGAGACGCGCCTGGTCCCACCAGCCGATCAGTTCGAACCGGGAGAAGCGGCCCTCATCGGCCGCGGCCGTCGGGATTCGCACCACCTCGCTCACGGCCCGGCGATCCTCCGGTTCGGAGCGCCGCCGGCGGTAATCTCGGGCTGGAGCCGGAGGATGTCGCCGCTCTTCACCCCGGCGTCGGAGAGTGTCTGGGTCTCCAGCAGTTGGCGGCCGCTCGCCTTATGGTGAAACTTGTAGCTCATCATCTGACCGTCGGGGCTGTGGCGCGGGAGCTTCATGCGGTCCACGAGGACGGCAATCACGCGGTTGACTTCGGCGTCGGCAGGGACTTCGACCAGTTGCTTCTTGTTGCCGGTCGCGTCCCAGACCTCGATGGTGATGTCGCTCATAAGCAGCCTGGGTGCCACGAAAGAGGAACGGCAACGAAGGGCGATAACGGCCGCCGGCGCGCTCAGACTCCGGCCGACGAGACCACTTTGACCGGTTGCCGGACCGTTTTCAAGCGCCGGACCCGCGGTCGGCGCGACCGGGCCTGCGCCTCCCGTGTCTGACCCGGCGCGCCTCCGGAGAGGACGTTACGACCCCGTGCGATCCGGCCCGGAGATTTCAATCTGATCGTTGCGAAAGGCGACTTCAATCAGCGTCGTCACGCCGTACCCCCGGGGTGAATACCCCTTGCGGAAGTGCACCCTCCACAGCAACTCGCCCATCAACTGGTCCAGTCCCTCTTCCGCGGACGGGACGTAGGTTTCGAACGATTCGCCCGGTTGCAGCACGTGCCCCAGTTGCTGCCCGACAAAGTCCCATTCGCTCGTTACCGGGTGATCGTACAGGAAGACCAGCGGGCCGCGGCGCGCCTTGTCGTCCGCCCGGCACACAAAGTTCTTGGCTTCCGTCATGCCGCGACTGTTGTACCGCCGTGAAAACACCAGGCGCGGATCGAGGGGAGCAATCGCCTGGTCCGGCGCCGCGTTGGTGAACCTGAGCCAGAGCTTGAGGACCGGTTCGGTCGGCTGACGTGGCTGCCGCGACTGCCCGCTGAAGTGCGCGAACGCGGCCGGCCCCCGTTCGACCCGCAGCGCTTCGACCCGCACGTTTCCGAAGCGTTGCGACTCCCCCAGTCGCAGTGTGTGTCCGACGGGCATGGGGGCGTCGACCGGCACAATCTGCACTTCTCCTTCCCGGAGGGGAGGGACATCGGGCAGGCTTTCCAGGACATGGGGACTCGGATCGCGATACCGCGCGTACAGATACACCAGGGCGATCGTTACGGCGCTGGCGTAACTGACCAGTACGATCAACAGCAGGGCCGGGCGACGCGACGGAGCCCGCCGAGGGGGCATCGCGACCGCGATTGCCGGCGGCGCGGACCCCTCGGCCGCGGCCGGTGCCTCGATGAACGGCGCGGGCTCGCCCGCGATGGCAGTCGGCTCATCAAGAAGCGTCTGGTCGCTGTCTGTGCTCGCCGCGGGGAGTTCAAACAGCGGCGCCGTCGGTGCGAGCGGCGCGTCCTCGGGCGCGGCACAGGATTCGGCTGGTCCGATCAATTCCGTCGCTTCGTCGAACGGCGCCGGAGAGTCCCCCGTCGGCGGCAGCAGACCGGTGGCGGAATCGCTGCCCGACGGAGATTGCCAGGACCCGGGCGGCTCCGAGCCGGGGTCGTGGATCCAGTCGAAATTCGGTGTGGAGTCCCCTGACTCCGACTTGTCACTCGGTTGCGTCATGTTCCTGATCACGCGCCGGCGGCCGGGCCGCCAGGCACGCCCAGTCTATTGTCGCGCTCCCCCCGCCGGGACGCAACATCTCATGGCCGGCGAACTCCACAATGGCGAGGACCGGCGCCGGACACCGCCGGGTGATTTCCGCCGCATTCCCGGCCGACGAAGCGTCGCGTTCCGGGCTGACCCGGTTGATGACGATTCCGGCGACCGACAAGCCGCGGGCCAGGGCCGCCTCGACGGTCAGCAGCGTGTGATTGATCGTCCCCAGTCGATCCGCCGCAACGATCAGCAGTGGGTATCCCAGGTCCACCGCCAGATCGGCGACCGTCTCATGTTCGCTGATCGGCGACAGGAGCCCCCCCGCCCCCTCCACGAGCAGCAGATCGACCTGGCCGACCCACCACTGCGCACCGCGCCGCAGCAACCCGGAATCGACGTGCCGCCCTTCCCGTTTTGCGGCAAGCGGCGGCGCAACGGGCGCGACAAATCGTTGGGGACAGATCCGCTCGCGGGGAAAGGTGGGGCCCACGGCAGCCGCGAGCTGCTCCACGTCGTCCCAGGCAGGCGGGTCGTCCGCAGTCGCTCCCGAGCAGACCGGCTTGTAGGCTCCGACCCGCATTCCGCTGTCGCGCGCCGCACGAGCAATCAGGCACGCCACCCGCGTCTTGCCGACGCCGGTATCGGTCCCCGTAATGAACAGGCCCCGCAAACGGGATGGAGCGTCAGCCGACACAAGCCTCAACCCGTGTGCCTCATCGTGTGACCGGAGGCTCGTCGATGCGCGGCGGGTCGTTCCCTAGCCGGGCATCTCGTAGCCGTACTGGTGCAGTTCGACCAGCAGAAAGATCATCGCCGTGAACATTGCACCCGCTGCAACGAACAGCAGGCCGACGTAGATGTCGGGTTGGGCGTCGCCGTTAGAGCCGCGTGGTGACATTATCGCCTCGCTCGATGATTCCGTTTTTGGCGGCCTGCACCACGATGCCGACCGCCTCATCCGGAGTGAGATGAATGATCCTGATCCGTCCCAGGTACTGTGTTTTTCCGCCGTTCTGTTCCGCAGGACGATAGACGTCGAGTTCGTGCTGCAGGTGCAGACCGTCGTCTTCACCGATTGTGATGTACACGAACCGCGTCCGGTTCGTCTTGTCTTTCTGGATTTCCTTGACCAGCCCGTCAACCGGCGGAGGGGGCTCAATCGCATCGGCCACCAGGGCCGGGTCCGTATCCAGGCCGTTCTGCCGTACGACCTTCTCCAGGAATGCATTCTGCTCCAGCAGGGACGTGATCTGCGCGATCATCTTGTCGCGCTCCAGCTCCATCCCGTAGATCTTGTCCTTCTGCACCTGGATCTGCCGCGTCAGGTCGTCCTGGGTCTTGAGCAGCCCGTCGTTCTGCACTCGCTGTTTTTCAGCCTCCGACTGGCGGTTGTTAGCCTCATTGGACTTGCGCTCCGCCACGCCGGTCTGCCGGTTGATTTCGTTGTTCAACTGGCTGTTTTCCTGGGTGAGGGAAGCAACTTCCCGCTGCAGCCGCTGCACGTTTCCGACCTGGTCGTTCGCCCGGTTCTTCTCCTGGTCCCGCTCGGCCTGTGCCGCGGCCACCGCGCCCGTCAGCTTCTGGACCTCGTCGTTATGGGCGGTCGCGGCCGTCGCCGCCTGCAGCTTCAGGCTGTCGTATTCGTCCTTCCACTTCTGATGGGTCGAAAACACGGCCGCCGCCGCGCACATGAACAGCACGCTCATCACCACCTGCAGCACAATCAGCACTTTGCCGAGGAAGGACATCTGTCAGCTCCTTCAACCACGTAATGGCCGCAATCGGGGTCAATCTCTCCAGGTCGTACGGCAAGTCGAGCGGTTGGCGTCGGCGCACCGGACGTTCATTTTTCCGGCACGTTGCCTGGCGGTGCGGCTTCGGCGCCAACTTGTGGTTCCACGTAGAACTCAAGCTGCTTTTTCCGCCGCTCCGCACGGTCGAGGCTCGCGTCGATTTGCTGGATCAGGTCTTCCAACTGCTGTTGAATCTGCTGAATGCGGAAATCGTCCGTGCGCAATTCCTCAATCTGCGCTCCGAGCCGGCCCACGTCCTCTCGACGCGCCTGGATCTGCCGCTCGAGTTTGTCGACCTCCTCGGCCTTGGCCACGACCTGCTGCGAGACGGCGACGACTTCGGCGTTCTTCTGTTCCAGCAGCGCCTGGACTTCCGCATCCCGGGCATTCAGGGCGTCGATGTCCGCCTGGATTTCTTTCTGAAACGCGGCAATCTGCTGCTGCACGGTGGAGATGGATTCCGGCGTCGGCGTCCGGGCCTGTTCCGATTTGATCATGTCGTCATACACGGAGACGATTACCGGCTCGATGATCCTGTTGGTTGCCAGTTGCGCTTGTCCCACGTGTTTCTGGGCCGACCATTGCGGGTTCTCGCCGGCACTGCGGGAAAAACTGTAGCCCTCGATGTTCGCCGCCTCGCGTTCCCAGTTGGGACCGCCGACCCAGGTCGCCACCACGACGAGTCCGAAGATGATCAGGCTGGCCGCCATCGTTGCAACGGCGAGCACTTTGCCGATGGTCGTTGTCATGAAGTGCCTGAAGGGGTTGGCTGCGCCGGGAACGGCGCACAGGACCGTCAAAGTCGGTAGATCCGCGAACGGGAAAGGCGCACGGCCCCCCTCCGGATCAGACTTCACTATACGCCTGCCGCGCAACGACTGTCAAACAGAATCGGAATGCCGGCGCGCAACTTGCGCCCGCCCGTAATCTTCGGCAGACCGGCCGCCGGTCGTGCACTTCCAGACCCCGCAACACGCAGGCGCTGCGAAGTCCCCGGCAAACTCTGCGGAGTGTGCCGGATGCGCGGCCGCGGAATGATCCTGCCCCCACGATTGACGGGCCGACTGCCGTCCCGCTCGCCTCCGAAATCCGGAATTCGCCGACACTCGTGAGAATCCTTAACGTTTGGAGGGTAAATGCCCACGGCGTCACCGGGAGGAGGGCAGCGCAATTGCACGAGGCGGGGCGTCATTATGCGGACGGCAAACGGCTCACAAGGTTCGACTCGACACGACTCGCTTGCCTTTGCGCGCCTGAAGGCGTGAAATATCGCTCCACCCCCCCCGAAACGACGTGCTGTGCGCGACCCAGCGGAGACCACCCTTTGAATAATGCCACGACTCCCGACTACCGGCTGGAGATCGCCGGGTCTCACGCGGTCCTGCGCCTTGAGCCACGCATCGGCAATGCCGCATGGGGCGATATCGACCGCGTCGGTACCGAGTTGATCGCCAATGTCAACAGCCGGCGCGCCGGGGCCTGGCTCATCGACCTGTCTGGCCTGGAATACATGGGCAGCGCTTTGGTGGCGCTGGTCGTGCGGGTGTGGAAGGCCGTGCAGGCCGTCGGCGGCCGCGTCGTTGTCGTGTGCGGCGACGGGATGCCCCAGGAAGTGTTGAAACTGGCCGGACTCGACAAGGTCTGGACCATTACTGCGACTTACGAAGAGGGACTGAAACAACTGGGCGTCGAACCCGCCCGCACTTCCGAGCGGGCCGGCTTCCCCATCTTGACGGTGCTCGCCCTGCTGTGCGCCGGCGGGGCCGGAGCCGCTTTCGCGCTGCTGTGGAAAGGTGTGCCGGTCAACCGGGACCTGACCATGGCCGGACTGTTCGGCGGCGCCGGCATCTCCGTTGCGCTCGCCGCGGTGGCTGCGGTGAAGGAGAAATCGTGGCGGCGGGCATTCGCCGGACTGGTGTTGATCGGCGGCATCGCCGTGGCCGTGCTGGGAGTCATGAAACTGCCGCATCCGTAGCCATTGTGCCGCCGACTGCGGACTGTGCCGTTGCAACAGGAATTGATCCATGAGTGATGCCACCGCGCCTCCGGCCGTCAGGGGACGACAGATCGCACTGCAGCAGGAATTGAGGGAACTCGCCGACGTGGTCGCGCCCGCGCCGCTCGTCGACCTCCTGCTGGAGCGCTCCTTCGAGATTGGCGCGACCGACATCCACTTCGACCCTCGTGCCGACGGACTGCATGTCAGGCTGCGCGTCGATGGAGTGCTGCACGACGTGTTGACCCTCACCGCCCAGACGGCGCCGCAGGTGGTCTCGCGGCTCAAACTGCTCGCCGGCATGGACATCACCGAACGCCGCTTCTGCCAGGACGGCCACGTCAGCAGCGCCGCACTGAAGAACCGTCGCGATGTCCGCGTCGGCAGCGGGCCCACGATCCACGGGGAACGGATTGTGCTGCGGCTGATGCCCGACGACAGCCGCTACACCCGGCTCGAAGACCTGGGCTTCGATCCGGTGCAACTCGACCAGGTGCATCGCGCGCTGCAGGCGCCGCACGGCATGCTGCTCTCCGTCGGGCCCGTCGGCTGCGGCAAGAGCACCACCACCTACGCCTGCCTCTCGCTGATCAATGAACCCGGACGCAGTCTCGTGACGATCGAAGATCCGGTCGAACGCCGGATTACCGGCATCAATCAGATCCAGACCGACACCAAAATCGGCTTCGGTTTCGTCGAAGCACTGCGCGGCGTGCTCCGCCAGGATCCGAACGTCATCATGGTCGGCGAAATCCGCGATTCCGAAACGGCCCATATCGCCACCCGCGCCGCACTCACCGGCGTGCGGGTGCTCAGCACACTGCACGCCAGCGACACCGCGGCGACGGTGGACCTTTTCCGCGAGTTCGATATCCCCCGCATGTTCATCTCGGACAGTTTGAACTGCATTGTGGCCCAGCGCCTCGTGCGGCTGGTCTGCGCGCAGGATCGCGAGTCCTTCCAGCCGGACGCCGCGACGGCCGAATTCCTGCACCTCAGTCCGGAGCAGGCGGCCGCCGCCAGGCTCGTCCGCGGGATTCCGTCACCCGCCAATTTCCACACCGGCTATCACGGCCGCACCGCGATCTTTGAAGTCATGCGGTTCGACCCGGAGATCCGTGAGGCGGTGCTGCACGGCAAGTCCGGCCGCGAGATCGGCGAGATCGCCCGCCGCAAGGGGATGCAGTCGCTCGAGCAGTCGGCCGTCAACAAGGTGCTGGACGGCGTGACCTCGATCGAAGAGATGCACCGCGTGCTGATCGCACCCTGACCTCTATTCACGCCTCCATCAGCGCCCACAGCAGGTACACGACGAGCAGCCCGCGGACCGTATACACGATCGTGCGGAACCAGTTCGTCGCCACCAGACGCCGGTGGGCCGACTCGTCCCATCCCTGTTCGAGGACGTGGTGCAGCGGCACCTGCACAAACCACGTCGACCACCAGATACTCAGAATCAGCGCCGCGTTTCCGAGCACGACTGCCCGCGGGACGGACGCCGGCGGGATGAACACCAGCGCCGCACCCGTCACCAGGTCGATTGTGAGCATCGTCCACGCGACGGCCGTAACCCGTCGGATATGCTCTTTCTGGTAGCCGACGAACGCGTCGCGACCGACGGCCGCGAGGTTTGGATAGTACGCGATCTGGACGAACCACATGTTGCCGGCCACGACAAACGTGGCAACGGCGTGGATCAGCAGCACGATTTCGGAAAGCATGGGTGGGAACGACCTGCAGCCAGTCTGCCGCACCGGCGACGGGCGCGCGTCGCCCATTTCAGCACACAGGCCGCCGCCGGGCAACCATCGCCGTCAGGCGGCGCGCGGCCTTCAGACCTCGATATGCCGGTCGTAGCTGATGTCGAAGCGCTTCATCTTCTTGTAGAGGGTCGTGCGGTTGATCCCCAGCATGCGGGCGGTTTCCTGGCGGTTCCAGCCGTTGGAGTCGAGCGCTTCCAGGATCAGTTGCCGCTCCGGATGGGACAGGGCTGACTTGAGGTTGCCGCCGACCAGTCTTCCCGCCAGCGCCCGTCCCTCCAGCGACTCGGTCCGCAGTGATTCAGGCAGATCGCGGGCGGTGATCACGTCGGACTTGGACAACACCACCGCGCGCTCCACCACGTTGACCAGTTCCCGGACGTTTCCCGGCCAGGAGTGCTGCTGCAGGACCTGCATCGCCTCCTCGTCAAAGCCCCGGACATGTTTTCCCGTCTGGGCGTTGAATTCACGGACGTAGCAGTCCACCAGCAGCGGAATGTCGCCGATCCGCTCCCGCAGCGGCGGCTGGGTAATGGTCACGACGTTGATGCGGTAGAACAGGTCCTGCCGGAATTCGCCGCGGCGGACCTTTTCCTCCAGGTTTTCGTTCGTCGCCAGCACCAGCCGTACGTCCACCTTGTGCGTCTTGTGGCCGCCCACGGGCTCAAATTCCCGGTCCTGCAGCACCCGGAGCAGCTTGACCTGCAGGCTCGCGGATGCTGTCCCCACTTCGTCCAGGAAGATTGTCCCGCCGTCCGCCTGCAGGAACTTGCCGGGCTTGTCGTGCGTGGCGCCCGTGAACGCTCCCGTCACATGGCCGAACAGTTCGCTCTCGAGGAGTGCGTCGGGCAGCGCCCCGCACGCGACTTCGACAAAGGGCTGGTCGCGCCGCGAACTGAGCTGGTGGACGGCCCGGGCGGTGATCGTTTTGCCGGTGCCGTTCTCTCCCAGGATCAGCACCGTGGTCCGTGTGTCGGCCACGCTTTCGATCAGGTCGAACATCCGCGTCATCCTGTAGTCGCGACCGATGATATTCGACAGCCCGTATTTCTCGTCGAGTTGCGCCCGCAGGTTCTTGTTTTCCTCGACGATCTTGCGCTGCCCCAGGGCGCGCTGGATCGAGAAGTTCAGTTCGTCGTCGATGACCGGCTTCGTCAGGTAGTCGAAGGCGCCCATCCGGATCGCTTCCACCGCGCTCTCGATCGTGCCGTAGCCCGTAATCAGGATCACGGCCGTCTCCGGCTTGTTCTGCACGACCCATTCGAGGACCTGGAACCCGTCCTGGTCCCCCAGGTTCACATCGCACAGGACGACCTCGAAGTTGAACTCGCGTATCCGGGCCAGCGCCTGGCTGCCGCTGGTGGCGGTCTCCGTGCGATGGCCCAGGCCGCGCAGGTAGTCCGCCATGGCGGCGCAGATGTGTTTGTCATCGTCGACGACGAGCAGCGAACCGCGGTACTGCATGAGAGCTCTCTCCGGAGGCAAATCACGGTGTGCCGCCGCCGGCAGCGGCGTCGCCGTTGGCTGGACGGAACGGCGGGCGTGGGCTGTCTGTTTCTCGGACCGATGCATCCTGTCGACGCCGGTCGGCGCATTGCCTGCGCAATTCCCCCGCGTCGCGGGGACGAGCAACAAGCAGCGGCTCAACCGGCATTCAGGGGAATACGGGCAACACAAACACGTGGCGCAGACGGCTGTTACGCCGATGCGCCGCCGGGAGCCAATCCGTTGAGAGGGTGCAAAAACATAGGTCACCGTTGTCCCCCGTCAACAACTTTCGAGGGAATTCCGTTGACGTCAGGCAACGCCGCCGGCCGCCGGTCCACTCGGACATGTTGCCGGCACGCGACGCGACACACCGACCGTCCGGCCGCTGCACGGACCTGAAGCGCCGCACGATCGTCACTCCGTCGGCTCGGGCCCGTCGGCATCCTGTACACGGGCAGGTGAGGACCCGTGATCGTTCAGCGTCTGCCGCCGGTCGACGGCAAGCGCCAGGGTCCCTGTCACGACAATGACCGCCGTCTCGAGACAGACCAGGAGCAACCCGTAGCGCACGAAGAATCGATTCAACGGCGCCGCGGGGCTCCCCAGTCCGGAGGCCAGGTAGGCCAGGATTGTCACGCAGAATCCGCCCCCCGCCGCGACGACGAGCCCCCAGAACGGATTGGTGCGTCGACCATTCATCGTGATCAGGGCACTTCGCCCAGCAGGGTCCCCAGGTGGCATTCCACCGATTCGGCCAGCGCCTGCAGATGATAACCGCCTTCCAGCAGGCTCACCAGTCGCCCCTGGCAGTGCACGCGCGCCACGTCCAGCACCCGCTGCGTCAGGTCGCAGAAGTCCTCGCTTTCCAGTCCGAGAGATCCCACCGGATCGAGCGCGTGTGCGTCGAATCCCGCGCTGACCAGCACCAGTTCCGGACGGCTCCGTTCGGCAATCCGCTCCAGTTCCGAGGTGAACGCGGCACGAAACTCATCGCGGGTGGTCCCGAACCGCAGCGGCAGGTTCAGCGTGGCGCCGAGCCCGCGACCACTTCCCGTTTCATCGGCACCTCCCGTGCCTGGGTAGAACGGAGAGCGATGCACGGAGAAGAAGTACACCTGGCCGTCCTCGTAAAACAGGTCCTGCGTGCCGTTGCCATGATGCACGTCCCAGTCGCCGATCAGGATCCGTTCCAGCGCATGCGCGGCCCGCGCGTGGGCGGCCGCCACCGCGACATTGTTGAACAGGCAGAACCCCATGGCCTTGTC
>CAZWGW010000113.1:0-13452 GCA_964633565.1 uncultured Planctomycetaceae bacterium | reverse complement strand
CGGGGTGCGGCTGCTCTCCCTCCTGGCGCCGCGCTCGTTCGCGCACACGGCCGGGTTGACGCTCCTGATCCAGCTCGTTGCACAGGCCGCGCTGAATATCGCCGTCGTCACGGCCATGGTCCCGCCCAAGGGGATTTCACTGCCGCTGGTGGGCTACGGCGGCAGCAGCCTCGTTGCAAGCGTGGCGGCGCTGGGGCTGATCGTGAGCATGTCACGCTCTGGTGCCACGGCCGCGCCGGTCACCGTGCATGACGCCTGATGCTGTAGACCGCGTCACTTGCTGCGCTTGACCGGCAGCGGGTGCCCCAGCGTATCCCTGTTCGGCTGGAATCCCCCGCCGTCGACGTCGATAAAGATCGGGTTCGACAATGCAACGGGGTGCTGTTCGCCGTCGTATCCCTCATACACCGGCTGCAGTGTCCGCGAGCCGTGCCCCGTCACGACGACCACGTGGGCGTCGGCCGGCAGGTCGAGGTCCAGCGTCCGGTCGAATTTCACGACGCCGTCAGCAAACAGGTCGGCGTTCTTTTCGCGCGTGAAATCATGCGTGGCGTACCGGCGGCCATTGACCAGTACGAAGACCTGGTCCACATCCAGCCAGTTCGCGCACTGCACCCGCACATGGAGCTGCACCTTGCCGGAGGGGGCGGCAAGGTCCTGACCAATCCCGGCCGTCGCATCGCTCCCGGTCTCGCGCGCGGCCACCTCAAGGAACGGCCCGTTCGACATCACGATCCGGCCCGCCTCTGCCGCGTGGACGACGTCGAGCGTCTTGATCTCGGCCGGGTCGTCGGTCGGCGACGCCACCCACACCCGCAGCCAGCCGGTGCCATGAAAGTTGTAGTGAGCATCGGTATTGGTCACGCCCGGTATGCGGTATCCCTGATTCAGCAGTTGCAGCCAGCAGAAGATGTGATTGTTCCATTCGCTCGCCCCCTGACGGGAGACCGGCTGCAGGTCGAGAGCCTGCATGATCGGGTGAATCTCCATCACGTCGAGGTAGCCGACGGCGTTGGAGTACCCGCTGTCCGGCTCGCCGTTGCCGTCGCGGTCGAAGATCAGCCAGCCGATGTCCGGATGGTTCTGCTGCACGAGTTTCTCGCTGCGGTCGTCCCACAGCGCGAGCCGCTCGACCTGCGTATCCGGGTTGTCGGCCGTCTGCGGCGCGCCGCCGTCCTGCCGGTGCGGGTGCTCGTGCAGCGGAAAGGCGTTCTGGTGGTTGAGCGGCAATGGGCTCCCCGTCAGTTCCATCCCCGAACAGGTGGCGAGGAACTTCCCGATGCGGAGCCGGTTGATGTGCGGCACATACGTGCTGATCCGGTTGTGCTCCGTGCAGGGGACGAACTCCAGGTGTTCGCAGACGTGGTTGAGCACCCGGCCAAGCTGGCTCGACGTGTTGTCGCCGGACGGCGTGCTGTGGCTGTGGAAGTCGCTGCTGATCCAGCCGGTGGTGTCGACGCTGCGGATCAGTTGATGGCGGAGCCTTGTGCGCTCCCCTGATTCGACGGTGACCTGCGTGAAGACGGCGTCGTATTCCGGGCCGTGGCTGATCACGACGTCGTACGTACCTGGCGGCAGGTCCTGCTCGAACTCTCCGAGCGGCGCGTAGCGCAGGTTTCTGACGCCGAACTCCGCGGTCTCGGGACCGAAGCTCGGTTGCGGCGCTTCACCCGTCGCAGTGAACGACACCTTACACGGCAGCGGCTCCCCCTGCTCGTCCGTGATCCGCGCAATGACGCGGCCGGGGTGGTATTCCGGCAGCAGGATCGACTCCGACTGCTGTTCGGCGTCGAACACCTGCACGGGGTAATCCATCAGCACGTCGAGACCCAGCGCCGAAACGTCGACGGTGTAATTCCCCGGCCGGAGCCGAACGGTGACATCTCCGCGCTCGTTGCCGGTCGCCGTCCCGAGCAGACGGTCAGCCTGCACGATGTCAATCCGTGCCTGCGGGACCGGGCGGCCGGTTCTGTCCCGCACGGCGAGCGTGACAGGCGTGTGACTGTGCGCCTGGCGTTCGGCGAACGCAGCCCGCACGTCGAGCAGGTTGCGGCCCGGCGCGATCCGCCGCACGACGGCCACGTTCTCACCCGGCGCAAGTGTGACAACGGCGTTTTCGCCGGCGTCAACGTATTTGAGCGTCGACGTGCGAGCGTCGCTGTTCGACTGGATGTGCCGTCCCCCGGCCTCGAATCCGTACGCCTGCTGCCAGAACCGGTCGTCAAACCAGAACAGGTCCGCCGTGCCGTTGGGGGCTTTGGCCATGTCCTCCTTGCCGCCGTCGGCACGCAGGTCGTCGACCAGTTCGACGTCGAGTGGGGCCGCTCCGGTGTTCGTGTACTTCGTCGTGACCTCCAGGGACTTCGCGCCGGCGTCGAGACGGTATGTGACTTCGACGGCTGGCCGCCTGTCGCCGCCGTCGGCATTGACGGTCACCGCCGCATTGCGACCGGAGGCCTGCAACTCGCCCGCCGCGTCAACCGGCTCGGAGTCATTGAACACGACCGACCAGGTTCGATACGGGAACTGGCGTTTGCCGGGGTAATAGGCGCTGAGTTGGTCGCTCTGCGCCGCGCGGGCCGTCAGGTCGATCAGACAACCGCCGACGTCCTTGACCGTCATATTGGCGTGTCGCGTCGCCAGCGGCTGCGCGATGACGGCGACGAGGTGCTCGTTGCGGATGACGATGTCGCCGTAGATGGCGTCCACTTCCTTGCCGCCGGGGGCAAGGCGGTCCCAGTTTGATTCGGCGAGGATTGCGACGTCGACGGGACCGGCGTTCTGGCTTTGTGCCGGGACGTCCGGCGCAGTGACACCCAGTACGAGAGCAACTATGAATTTGCGCGGCATGCGGATTCGGTCTCCTGAAAGGAACATGCTCAGAATGAATGCGGTGAGCTTACCACCGCCGAAATTGCAGGGCAAACGGGACGAAGGAGCTTCCCATCACGACTCAAGTTGGCGTAGAATTGGCGTACGAATGGAATTCTCGACCCGACAGAGTGGGAGTCACGGGCTTGGGGGATTTTCATCGGATTGGCGGTGCCAGCGTGGCCAGCCTCCGTCTTAAATCGAGGGAGGCCACTTTGAATCCGCCCGGGATCTCGGTCCTGATAGCGGCGACTCCCGGCGAGGCAGCGCGGCAGATTCGAATGGCGTTTCCAATGGCCACCGTGCTTCATCAGGAAGCGCACACAGTCGCTTCGGCAAGTGAGGAATCGATTCGCCAGGCCGGGTTTGATGTCATTGCCGCTCCAACCAGAATGCTGTCCAACCATTATCGGATCGTTCACCCGAACGGTGCGGCCGGCTTCAACGACACGAACCTGGCGAAACTGGCTGCTGCCTTCGTAACAACGACAGGACATTGACCATGACGACTCGAGCGATTCGACTCATTGATGGTCTCGGTCAAACGCTCGGCTGCGGAGACGTCAAGGACCATGGTGCAATGTTCTCCGGGACGATTGACCTGGCCTGCGCGCCGGACAACGTCCGCAAGCTTTTCGGGGAATTCGAGGAAACCGTGAATGGACAGGAGTTTGGCTGCCTCGACGAGCTTCAGGATCGAATCGACGCATTGCACGCTGTGGTTGAATTCAGGGACGGCGGCGAAGCGCCGATCACCGACCTGCAGGTCTTTCCCTCGACTGGCAAAGTGTCGTTTCGGGTAAACGTGGTTGCGGCTCAGACTTCAAGTTCCGCTTGACGAGCCGCGTGCGCTACGCCCCCGGCAGCTCATCCAGCCGCCGGCTCATCTCGAGCACGTTGGCCGTGTGCCGCTCCAGGTCCCGCTGGAGGGCCTGCACACGGTCGGCGTAGCCCAGCCGGCGGGCCAGGAATTGGAACTCCTCGCTGTTCGCCGGCGGCACCGTCAGGTCGCGGGCATCCCCCCGCACCATCCGCAGCCCATCGATCAGCCGCCGCAGAAATCGGTACGCGTCGCGCAGCGTGATCCGTTCGTCATGCGAGAGGATGCCGGCCGCCTCCAGCGCCCGCAGTGCTGCGCGCGTGTTCGGCGCGCGGAGCGCCGGGTACTGGTGGCCGTACGTCATCTGCAGCGCCTGCACCAGGTATTCGCAGTCGACGAGCCCCCCCGGGCTGAGCTTGGCATTGAACGTGCCGGGCCGAACAAGCTGCCGCAACTGCTTTTCGCGCATGCCGTGCATCGCCTGGACGTCGAATGGCCGCCCCGCGTAACAGATGCGGTCCCGCGCCGCCGCAACCTCCGCGCCGAATTCGGCGTCGCCCGCAATCGGCCGCAGTTTGACCAGCGCCTGCCGCTCGAACGGCCATGCCGGGCCCTCATGACCGAAGTACTTGTTGAACGTCTCCAGCGAGACCGCCAGGCTCCCCGCCTTGCCGTACGGTCGCAGCCGCAGGTCGACCTCAAAGATCCCCTGCCGCCGCGCATGGATCGACTTGCGGAACAGGTCCACCAGCCGCTGAAAGAACTCGGCGCTCGTGATCCGCTCCGGACCGGTCGTCTCGCCGTCCGCTTCAAAGATGAACATCAACTCGATGTCGGACGCAAATCCCAGTTCGGCCCCGCCGCATTTTCCCAGTGCGCACACGCTCAACCGGCACGGTGCGCCGTCCGCACGCCGCGGTTCGCCGCATGGGGGCATCAATTCGTCGATGCAGAAACGGACCGCCTCCGCGACGACCACCTCCGCGACATCGGTCAGTTCTTCCGAGAACATGCCGAACTTGTCCTGCAGCCCCAGGATGTGCCGCATGTCGACCCGCAGCATCTCCCGGTCCTTGAAGGCGTTCAACGCCGTGCGGCGCTCGTCGAGCGTCCGCGCACGCGACAGGTCCCGCTGCAGTTCCTCCAGCAGTGCCTTGCGGACCTTCGGTTGCTGCAGCGCCTGCACGTCGGCCACGATCGGGAACAGGTTGGAGTGCTGCAACCGCAGAAAGTCGTGCCACAGGAAATCGCTCACGCCCAGGAGCTGTGCCAGCGCGTCGAGCACTTCCGAGTTCTGGAGCAGCCCCAGGTCCTGCACCCAGTTCGGCCGCTGGAACAGTTCTTCCAGGAACTCGCGGAAATGCAGGAGCGCCGCCTCCGGGTTCGACGACCGCGGCAGCAGGTGCGTGAAGTGCTTGATGAGCACGACCGCTGCCCGCAATTCGTTGATCCGCGTCGGCTCCGTGATCTTGCGGCCTTGCGCATCGACCACCCACAACCGGTCGACAACGTGTTCCCCTTCGGAGTGGATCCAGACCCGCTGGATCGAAACGCCACTGAGTGCCAGCGCGCTGGTCAGCTCGTACAGAAACCCCGTCGTGTCCACGGCCCGAATGTCCATCACGGTCGCATCGGGCGCAGCGGCATTGTCGATATCAATTTCGACCGGCAACAACGACTGCGGACGATCCCGTACTCCCAGGATTGCCCCTCCGACCCGTTTGGCAAGGTGTCCCTGTGCCTCGCGCGTCCGCCCCTGCTCTCCCAGACGCAGCAGCTCGCGCAGTTCCGACTCGTATCGCTCCCACACGGCGGCGGTCACTGCCTTGGCTTCCGAGCGGACGCGAAACACATTGACGTATTTGCGAAGGCGGGGCGCGTCGGCGGGAGACTGCTTGCGGTCCGCGCCGGCGCGCGGCTCCGTGACGTCGGCGCCCGTGAAGACGAAGCCCGAGTCGATGTTGAACCCGAAGGCCAACAGCAGCCCACACATCAGCGACAGATCGCCCAACTGGTCGTACCCCACGACCGTTAACTCCCACCGGCCGTCCCCCATGGGACGGGAATCCGTCTTTACGAGCAATTGTGGTTCCAATTGATCCAGGAGCGCCAGATGCCGTTCTGCAACTTCCGCCGTGAACAGCTCCGTGTACGAAGCGGCCGCGGCCCCCAGATGCGTCGCGACGGTCGTCTTTGCCGGTGAAATCTCCGCGTTCGGTTCATCCACCGCCAGCAGGATGTGTCGCTCGTAGATCCGCCGGATCGCCCGGCAGTGCTGCTCGTAGTGCCGCACGAACTCCGTCGCGCCGGGAAAGTCCAGCCGCCGCGCCAGGTACGCCAGTTCCCGTGGATTGTCGGGGAGCGCGTGCGCCTGTTTGTTGTGCATGAGCTGCAGCGCGTGCTCGATCGTGCGGAGAAAGACGTATCCGCTGCTGAGCTGCCGGAACTCGTCGGCCGCGAGCAGGCTCAGGTCCGCGAGCCGCACCAGCCCATCGAGCGTGTTCGCGCTGCGCACGCCGCGGGTCTCTCGCCCATGCACCAGTTGCAGGTACTGCGTCACAAACTCGACGTCGCGGATGCTCCCCTGCCCCCCCTTGACCTCTCCCCACTCGCGCCCCGTTTTCGCCAGGTGCCCCTCGATCTTCTGCTTCATCTCGACCACGTTGGCCCGCGCTGCTTCGCGCGTCACGTCGAAAATGATCGGCGCCAATTCGCCCAGCAGCGCCCCCCCCACCTCCATGTTGCCCGCAATCACCCGCGCCTTGAGCAGCGCCTGCTTTTCCCACAGCCGGCCGTGGGTCCGCAGATAATCGGCGTAGGCCCGGCTCGTCGTCACCAGCGCGCCCGACTTTCCCCACGGCCGCAGCCGCATGTCGACCCGGTACAGGAACCCGTCCCCCGTCGGTTCGGAAATCGCCTTGATCAGCTTCTGCCCCAGCCCCCAGTAGCGCTCGGCGCTCCGTTCGCACACGAACACCAGGTCGATGTCCGAACTGTAGTTCAGTTCCTCTCCACCCAGTTTGCCGAACGCCAGCACGGCAAAGTCCGTCGCGTCGAGTTGCAGGTCGTCGGCCACGATCGCCAGGCAGTTCTGCACGAGGCTGTCGGCGAGCAGCGCGAGTTGCAGCGTGACCGTCTTGAGGTCCATCAGGCCGAACGAATCACACGCCGCCAGCCGCAGCAGTTCCCACTGCTGAAATCGGCGCAGCGCATTGAATTTGTCGGTCGCGCTGCTGAATTCGGCCGCTGCGGCACGGCCCTGTTCGAACAATTCGCCGCGGTTCTTGAACTCCGCCAGCCGCCGGTGCTGGACGAGTTGATTGAGGTATCCGGGGTTGCGCAGCAGGATCTCCGTCAGGAACTGGCTCCCCACGAACAGCCGGACCAGGATTTCGACCGCCCGCGGATTCTCGGACAGATACCGGAACAGCGCCGTGGGGTCAGGGACGGCCTGCGTCAGCCGCTCAAAATTGGTGAGCGAACCGTCGGGTGTCGGCGCTTCCGACAGCGCGAACAGCAGCGCGGGGAGCATCTGCGAGAGCGCCCGGCGGCCCGCGTCGTGTTGGCATAAGCCCTGCAGCCGCCGAAGTGCTGCAGACGCATCCTGAAAGCCGATCGGCTCCAACCAGCGTAATGCCTCCTCGTCTGGCAAGTCGCCCGGAGTCAACAGCCGGTGAGAGCGTTGTGGATCGAACATCGGTCGTGTGCGCGCGAATTGATGTCAGCGGACGGCGTCGATCGTAGCAGTCCGGAACGGCGATCCCAATTCTGCGCCCAGGAGTCGGTGCGCACCCCGTGCGGCGGACGCAGATCGCACACTTCGCTTATACTGGAAACTCGGCGGCAGGGGCGCGACCTGCTGATGCCTGTCGGTTTTCCGCAATCCACAACACCCGGAGTCCCTCGTGTTGAATTCTCGCCTGTCGATGTTCGTCGTGCTCCTGCTCATCGCCGCCGCACCGTCCCGCGCAGCCGACTGGAACCAGTGGCGCGGCAACCAGCGTAACGGCCTGGCCGAGTCGTCCCCGGCCTTGATTGACACGCTGCCCGCCGACGGCCTCCAGCCGCTCTGGGTCAGCGAACCGATCAAGTCCGCCGGAGAGGGGGGCTGGGGCTCGCCGGTCGTGGCAGAGGGACGCGTCTACCTCTTCGCCCACGTCAAGGAGCAGATCCGCGAACTGGGACCGCAAAAGTTCCCCTGGTTCGCTCCCGACTCGCGCCCCGACGTCACCCCCGAACAGTACGCCGAGTACGAGCGACACCGACGCGATGAGGACGAGGAGCGCGCCAGGGCGTTCGTGTTTCGCGAGTTCGTGCACTGCTTCGACGCCGGCACCGGTGAAACGGTCTGGACGAACCGGTCCGACTCGGTCTACACGCGGTTCCCGCAGTCCGGCTCGCCCGCCGTTGTCGACGGCCGGATCTACGTCTTTGGCGCCGGCCGCGTCGCAAGGTGCCTCGATGCCGCGACGGGGGATGACGTGTGGAAGACTCCGCTTCCCGGAGAATTTCGCGACGAGTTCCTGCAGTCGTCGATCGTCATCGTCGACGGCGTCGCCGTCGTCATGGCCGACCACCTGTTCGGAATCGACGCTGCAATGGGTGCGATCCTCTGGGAAGGGGACGCGCAGAAGACTCGCGGCAACCACAGCAGCCCCGTCCTCTGGTCGACCGGCGATCGACAGTATCTCGTCACCAACCTGGCCGGCGGCTGGACCGGTTGCTTCGATCCGCGCGACGGCCGCGAACTGTGGCGCGCGAAAACTGAATCGGCCCAGGCGACGCCTGTCGTCGTCGGTGACCGCCTGGTCACCTATGGCAACAGCCGCGCCCAGGGGCTGCGGTGCTTTGCATTAAGCGAGTCGGGAGCGGAAGAACTCTGGAAATACCGCGCGATCCAGGACAAGGGGAGCAGCCCGGTCATCGTCGACGGGCACGTCTACGTCCAGGGGGAAACCCGCCTGGCGTGTGTCATCCTGGAGACGGGTGAAGAAGCCTGGAGCGATTACCTCGATCTCGCCGCTCCGCAATACAGTTCGTTGATTGCGGCCGACGGCAAGGTGCTCTACGCCTATGAATCGCTGTTCTGTTTCGCGGCCGCGCCGGATGGTTTTCGTCCCCTGTATGACGCCCGTTTCGGCGAAGACGGCTTGATGGCGGGCGAAGAGACGTTCCGAAAGCTGCTCAACCTCGATGAGGTCGCCAAACAACCCAACGGCCAGGAAGTGGCGGAGAAGGTCCTCGTCCGCCACCTCGGCCGCCGCGCCCCGCTGCCGTGCGCCTCGCCGGCGATCGCGGACGGCAGGATCTACCTGCGGATGAAACACGCGCTCGCCTGCTACGATCTGCGGGCGGCGGGTGACGCGGCTGCCTCGGAATGATGTGGGCGCGAATCGCGCCGACGGGCATAATCGATCAGGAGGAGAATGTGCTGAGCACTGCGACGCGTGAACGGGCAAAACCCGAAGTGCGCTCTCGTCCGGGCACGCTGGTGAGTGAACGGGTCAATTACCGGGAAGGTTCTGCAGGTCGTCCAGGTCCTTGTGTCTTCCGGCCGCGCGTTTGTTTGCCTTGAGGTGGTCCAGCCTGGCGTAGCATTCCTCAAACGTCAGGCCGGAAACCGTCGTCAGGACTTCGACACGAACGGGGGGTACGCCGATCCGGATCACCTGCCGTTCTTTCAGGAAGAGCTCCGGCGCCAGGTTGGGGTGGTTAAACCCGAAATCTTTGAACACGCGGACGAGCCGCGCGGCGTTTTCAGGCTTGATGGCGACCCAGAAATCGATGTCGCCGGTCGGTCGGGGATATCCGTGATAGGCGACGGCATGGCCGCCGACGACCAGGTATTCAACCCCATGAGCATTCAGCAATTTCAAGAACTCTATGAAGTCGTACGGTAACTGGATCGTAGCCATAGGCGACCTGCCGCATGTACTCCTGGGCCGCGAGCCGCTCCTGCGGCGACTTCGAGAACCAGTACGCCGCGTCGTCGGGCGGATCGTCCAGCGAAACGACGGAAAACGCCGTTTTGTCGAGTTGATACGCAGTTTCGTTCATGGGATGCTGCATTATACCTGCCGAGTCGAAGCCCATTCCAGACCAGAACAACGCTGCCTGTGCTGCAAGTTGACCACACTCTGACACCCGCCGATCTCCTCCCTCACATCGCCCGGATGTGGGACGCATCGGCACGCTCCATCGACTCCCTGCAGCGCGCCTGGGACCCGGCTCGCGGATCACCCGTCTTTACCGTCCGTGGCCAATATACGGCCCAGGGATGGACCGAATGGACGCAGGGCTTCCAGTTCGGCTCCGCCCTGTTGCAGTTCGAGGCCACCGGCAACGAGCGCTTTCTGCAGATCGGTCGCGAGAACACGCTGCGCTCCATGGCGCCGCACGTCAGCCATGTCGGCGTCCACGACCACGGCTTCAACAACATCAGCACGTATGGCAACTTGCGCCGGCTGATGCGCGTCGGGCGAATCCCACACGACCAGCGTGAACTCGAGTTCTACGAACTCGCGCTCAAAGTGAGTGGTGCCGTGCAGGCCGCCCGCTGGACCGCGACTCACGACGGCAGCGGGTACATTTACTCCTTCAACGGCCCCCACTCGCTGTTCAGCGACACGATCCGTTCCCTCCGTTCACTCGCCGTGGCGCACCAGCTTGGCCACCGCCTGATGGGGGAGAACGACCAGCCGATCAGCCTGCTGGAAAGGCTCATCCAGCACGCCCGCACCACGGCCCGGTACAACGTCTACTACGGAGAAAGTCGCGACGCGTATGAACTCCGCGGCCGCGTCGTACACGAGAGCATTTTCAACATCAACGACGGCCGCTACCGCTGCCCGTCGACACAGCAGGGTTACAGTCCGTTCACCACGTGGACCCGCGGCCTGGCGTGGATCATGCTCGGTTACGCCGAACAACTTGAGTTTGTGGCGTCGCTGCTCGATGAGGAGTTGGAAGCACTCGGCGGTCGCACGGATATTGAAACCATGCTGCTCAAGGCCGCAACGGCGACGTGTGATTTCTACATCGACCAGTCGCCATCGGACGGCATCCCCTACTGGGACACTGGTGCGCCGGGCCTCGTGCATCTCGGCGACTATCTCAGCCGACCGGCCGACCCGTTCAACGACCACGAACCGGTCGACAGTTCCGCCGCCGCCATCGCCTGCCAGGGTCTTTTGCGCCTGGGCCGCTACCTCTCCAGAAACCCGTTTAGCCGCGACCCGCAGGGGAGCGTGTCGCGGTACTTCAGCGCCGGCCTCACCACCCTCCGCACGCTGCTCCAGGCCCCCTACCTCAACACCGATCCCGCCCACCAGGGCCTGCTGCTGCATACGGTCTATCACCGTCCGCGGGGTTGGGACTATATTCCGCCCGGCCGCAAGGTCCCCTGCGGCGAATCGTGCCAGTGGGGCGATTACCACCTGCGGGAGGCGGCGGTGTATGTCGAAAGCCTCGCGAAAGCGGACGCGGAGTGCACGTTCTTCGGCCCGTAATCGTACGGCACGCGGCACGCGTGCGGTTGACACTGCGATTCGGCGTCACGAACCGTCACGATCGCCCGCCCGGCAGATGACGCCCGGCGGAGTCATTGACGCGACCGTCGTCGTCAGCCTGATTGGATTCTGGTTCCTCTGCACGCCCAACAGCGACGGGCGCGGAATCTTCGACGTCGCCGTCCCGGTGTCGCTCAGCGGCGTCTATGTCGTCGCCCGTCGCCTGCTTTCGCCGAGCTCCCCGCTGCCGCCCGGTATCGGGCTGTGGGGCGCGCACGGGCTGGTCGGAATCATTGCCGTGGGAGTCTTCATGGCAACGCAGAGCCCCTCTGACAGCTCTGGAGCGGAGACCATCGCGCAGGGAGTCCTGACAGTCTGCCTCGCCGCACTGATTGTGCAGGTGCTGATCGGAATTGTCGCCGCCCGCCGACTGATCCATCGACGGACGCGCGGTTTCGGCGACCTGATGGGGGCCACCGTCTGTGTCGCGTACGCGTTTGTGATGAGCGGATGGGCGCTGCTGGTTTTCGAGTAGCAGGGTCTGCGGCGATCCGCAGGCCGGACTGGTCGTTTGTCCGTTTTGCAGTGCAGACGGACTGCCAGTCCGTCATACGACGCACGCGAGCCGCGCGCTACGCTCACCCCGTCAGTCGCGCATTCCGCTTCCGCTCGTTCTCGGTCAGCCAGATCTTGCGCAGCCGGATCGCCGTCGGAGTCACCTCCACGTACTCGTCCCACTCGATGTACTCCAGCGCCAGCTCCAGCGACATTTCCCGCGGCGGCGCGAGGATGATGTTCTCGTCCGACCCCGACGCCCGCATGTTGGTCAGCTTCTTTTCGCGGACGGGGTTCACGACCATGTCGTTGTCGCGGGAGTTCTCCCCCACGATCATCCCCTCATACACTTCGGTGCCGGGGCCGACGAACAGTTCCGACCGCTCCTGCAGCCGCGACAGGGCGTAGGCCGTCACGCGCCCCCCTTCCTGCGAAACGAGCACGCCGTTCTTGCGCCGCGGGATCTCCCCTTCCACCGGCCGGTAACCTTCCAGACGATGGTGCATGACGGCCTCGCCGCGAGTGGCATTGAGCAGCCGCGTCCGCAGGCCGATCAACCCTCGTGCGGGGATCGAGAACTCCAGGTGTGTGTGCGTCCCGGTTCCTCCCTGCAGGTGCGCCAGCTTACCGCGTCGCGTGGAGACGAGTTCCATCACCGACCCCACGTCGGCGGCCGGGACTTCGATGTCCAGTTCCTCGAACGGCTCGTGCCACTTCCCGTCGACCAGCTTGCGGATCACCTCCGGCTTGCCGACCGACAGCTCGTATCCCTCGCGCCGCATCGTCTCGATCAGAATCGACAGGTGCAGGAGCCCGCGGCCGGAGACCTTGAAGATCTCCTTCTGATCGGTGTCCTCGACCTGCAGCGCCACGTTCGATTCCAGTTCCCGCGCCAGCCGGTCGCGCACGTGGCGGCTCGTCACGTATTTGCCGCTGCGGCCCGACATGGGGGAGTTGTTGATCGTGAACACCATCGACAGCGTCGGCTCGTCGACCTTGATCCGCGGCAGCGCCACCGGTTGTTTGGGGTCGGCGATCGTGTCGCCGATCTCGGCGTCCGCCAGCCCGACCAGCGCGGCCACGTCTCCCGCCGTCGCCCGCTCCGCTTTCACGCGGCCGAGTTTGTCGAACAGTTCGACGTCCTCCACCGTTGCCGGGACGCTCACGCCGTCTGCCTTGAGCAGCGCCACCGTGTCGCCCGGTTGCACCGAGCCGGCCGTGATCCGTCCCACGGCGATCCGGCCGACGTACTCCGACCAGATCAGGTTTGTGACCATCATCTGCAGCGGGCCGTCCGCATCCACCTTTGGACCCGGCACGTGTTTGAGCACGAGGTCCAGCAGCGGCTTGATCGTGCCGGACCGCGCCGACGGATCGTGCGAAGCGAACCCGCCGCGCCCGCTGGCATAGATGTACGGAATGTCGAGGACGTTCTCTCCCCCCAGTTCCTCGATCAGGTGCAGCGTCTCCAGCAGCACGTCCTCCGGCCGGCAGTCGGGGCGGTCGATCTTGTTCACGACCACCACCGGCTGCAGCCCCACTTCCAGCGCCTTGGTCAGCACGAACCGCGTCTGCGGCTTGGGCCCTTCGAACGCGTCGACCAGGATCAGCGCCCCGTCGGCCATCGACAGCACGCGCTCGACTTCGCCGCCGAAATCGGCGTGACCCGGCGTGTCGATAATATAGATCTTCACGCCG
>CAZWGW010000112.1:10577-13455 GCA_964633565.1 uncultured Planctomycetaceae bacterium | reverse complement strand
GCAACAACTCAACTGTGCACAAATCAGCGAGGTCATGGGGGTTCCTGAGGGGACCGTCAAGACCTGGCTGCACCGTGCACGGCGGGAGCTGGTCGAACGGCTGGAACGCCGAGGCATTACGCCCGAGGGGCATTATGAACTGCACCGAATTTAGAAACCAGATGCTGTCGTCGATCGAGTGTCGCGCACCGCTGGATGCGACCGACGCCGAGACGCACCTGCGCGGCTGCAATCAGGCAGAGTGTCGGCAGCAGTGGCAGGCAGTGCAACTTCTGGAGCGCATGATCGCCGAGTGGCGCGGAATGGAACCCGACGTCGATGTCACCGACCGCGTCGTCGCGGAATGGCGTTCCGGAGCCGGGACACCGATCACGCCGCACTCCGTCACGGCGGCCGGTCTGAACCTCACAAACGGCCGTGCGCCCTCCATCGCCCGCCGGCGCGCCGGAGCACGCCGTGCGATCTCGCCCGGCGCCTGGTCGGCAATTGCCGCAGCCGCCGTGTTGTTCGTCAGCACGCTCGCCCTCGTCGCGATCACGCCGAACGGCCCCGCGCCGATGGCACATCAAACGCAGGGTTCGCCGGATGTTGCGGACGATGATCCGGCCACCAGGCCGTCCGGGACGCTGATCGCCCAGACTGATCCGGCACTTCAGGATATGGGGCGCTCGTACGTCGGCCTGATGCAGAATGCAACGTGTGCCGTCACGGATGTAGTCGTGCTCACGCTGGGGGGAGATGAACGGCTTGAGGAGCCCACCCCCGCCGCGCGCTGGGTGCATCGCTGGCGGGATGAGTTGGACCCGGTTCGGGACGACGTCGATGATGCCGTCGAGAAGTTCCTCAAGACGTTTCCGGACTCGTTCCCATCGACCTGACGGTCCCGTCTTTCGTTTCAACCGCTACAACCGCGCAGGTTTTCAGGGACTTCCCCGTTTCCGCGATGGGACAACTTCCCCCGGTCCGCAGCATGGGGGAAACCGGTCCATATTTAGGGCGATGGATTGTGTTCCTACACAGGCCCGGCGGCGCACCGATCCCGCCGTCGGACGGATGTGCCCCCTCACTGTCCTCCCCTGAAAGGTCCCTGCACATGCCCGCAACTGACCACGGGCCGGCCGAACTGACCGTCAGCCGGCGGATTCGCTCGCGGCGAATCCTCGTCGACCGTCGGCAAGGCACTGACGACAGCTTCTCCGGTGAAGAACGGCGGCGCGGCGAACGCCGCGAGAAGGTGGAACGCCGCCGGCAGATCGACCCGACGACCTGTGAACGCGATTACAACGCGGAGGAGATTGACTTCATGAAAGCCATGGATGACTACAAGCGCCGCAGCGGCCGGCAGTTCCCGACCTGGAGCGAAGTGCTGGAAGTGATTCGCGACCTCGGGTACCGCAAGGTGGCGCCGCCGACACGGACGTACGAATAACCCGGATTCCGATGTGAGCGATTGCGGTCGCGCGCCGACTCCCCGGCTGCGCGGCCGCGTTTTGTTGCGCGAAGTGTGTGGGGCGGGGCCGGTGCAACGCCTGACGGGCGCAGCCCACGCTATGGCACAGATGGCGAAAGCTCCCGGTCAAGGTCCCGCGCGGCTCGCAGCTCGGCGATTTCATTTTCGAGCAGATCGATCCGCTGCCGCAATTCTGCAAGTTGGTCGCAGTAGACGCACTCGCAGAGCTCGCCGTGCAGTTCTCGCGACCGGCGTACGGTCCACGCCCAGGCCCGGACCGATTTCAATGCCGCCAGCGGCGCCAGGAGCAGCGCGGCCAGGGCGACACATGCCACCTGGATCAGAGCGGCGTGTTCCGCGACGGAATCGAGCATCGTCAGGTTTCCCGATTGGAACGGTCGGTGAACTTGAATGCACCCGGGGCCCCGACTCGTAGTTCGTTACGCTCCGTGGATCTTGGTTTAATTCCTCCAGATTACGCCCACGGACAACTGTATTGTCTGAGCGAACAGAATGACGTGGTGCCCGTCGAGGCGGACCCCGTGGAGTTCGTGGAGCAGGGGCGGTTCCGCATCGCGTCGACCGTCCGCCCGTCGGGGGCGCATCCGGGCGTGGCGAACGGGAGGCTGTCCATCCGCGACCAGGAGCGGCGGACGGCGTATGATGTGCGCGCGGAATGACTCGCGATAATGCCATCCGCATTGCTGTTCCATCGACTACAATGGCACTGGTGCGCCAAGCGCACACTTTGAGGAGGCGGCAATGCCCAGAGCCACGATGATCGTGCGGCAGCCGTCAATCAAACGGCGGCAATCAGGCACGGGCAAGTAGAATGATTCCACCGTTTGACGACAACGGGTATTTGCCAGCGGGCATTCATCCGGCGACGATGGAGGAGATTGAGGAGCGGTTCGGGTCAGGAACCGAGATTCGAGGCGTATTGCATGAGTCACTTGTTTGGCTCGTCGAGATAGCGATACAGGCCCAGGTCTTGCGCATCGTCGTCAATGGCAGTTATGTGACGGACCTGGCGGAGCCGAATGACGTGGATTGCGTTCTGCTTTTGCCGGAGGATTTCGACCGACACAGTGGACCCGCGAAGCAATGGATACGCGGGTTTACTTTCCTCAGTCTGGAATTGGTGCAGCCGGCCGCCCTTCTTGACATGATTGAGTTCTTCGGCAGCGATCGCGACGATGTGCCAAAAGGGATGATCGAGGTAGTGCCATGATCCTCAGCGAGCACCAATTGGAGACGAGCCGACGCAAACTGGCGCGCCTGGAGGCGGGCGCTGCGGCCGCGCGCGGCCGCCTGCGGGAGCGGCCGACTGATGGAGCACAGGTCACGCTCGACTCGTACTGCCGGCGCATCATCAAAGTGAAAGAGGAGATCGCCAGAATTGAAGAGCGCATGAAAAAGGCAGAAGAC
>CAZWGW010000112.1:8206-10567 GCA_964633565.1 uncultured Planctomycetaceae bacterium | reverse complement strand
TACGAAGCGGGTGTCTCGCCTCGCCCGAGGCGAACCGTGCTCGATGAACGACAAGTACGAAACACGCGCGAAAAACTGGCTGCACTTGAATCAATGCATCAGAGTATCGAGCAGAAGCCGGCTTCTCCGGCGCAGGAACTGTCTCTGCTGTCTCTGCGCCGAACGATCAATCAACTCAGGGAAGAAATCGCCTGGAGCGAGGCGCATCGGGAGTGCCCTGCGGTGTCGGGCCATAAATCCTGACGAGCTGACTTCGCGAATCGTGCCAAACTGGTCGAAATCGCAATGGTCGATGGCGGCACATCAGAGTATGCCAATGGCAAACCTCGAAGTCGATCTCAACGCACTGCAGACGTATTTGTCAGCCCGACAGGCGCTGCTGCGAGAAATCGACTGCTGCGGGTCGTGCCGTGACCCGCTGGCTGAATTCAGTGCGTACGTCGTCGCTCGGCAATTGAATGCGCGACTCGCGGTTTCGCGTGTGCAAAAAGGGTTCGATCTCGTTGATCCCTCCGGACGCCGGGTTCAAGTCAAATACCTCTCGAATCCCAACGGGAAGTGGATCAATGTGCATACTATCGAATTCCCACCCGAAGTCGACGTCTACGCGCTGGCGGCATTTGAGGCGTTCGAGTTGCGTGCGGTGCTGGTTTTCCCAAAAGCATCATTGGAATCCGCCGGACGTCTCCTGCGGAAGCGGCATCCAGATCAAGAACGAACGTTGCAATTTACACAGCGCAACTTCCTCCAAATCCTGCATCAGCAAGTCACATTCGAAGCATTGGGTATTCGCGTGTTTCAGCCGAAGGCATGTCCCGCAGCGCCTCCGCCATGAATCGCCTCGACTTGGGCTGCCCCGCTCCCTGACAACCGACAACTGAAAACCGACCACGCACCCTTCACCACACCACCAAGCACCAAACCACTCCATGCCCTCCCACGACATCGGACTCATCGGCCTGGCCGTCATGGGCCAGAACCTCGTTCTCAACATGGCCAACCACGGCTTCTCCGTGGCGGTCTACAACCGCACCACCAGTACCACCGATGAGTTCGTCGGCGGCCTGAAGTCGGAACCGGCCGACAAGGTCCACGCCGGTACCCCGGAGCGGATCAAAGGCTACCACACGCTCGAAGAATTTGTCGCCGGCCTCAAGCGCCCCCGGCGGGCGATGATCATGGTCAAGGCCGGCAAACCGGTCGACGCCGTCATCGACCAGCTCAAGCCTCTGCTGGAGCCGGGGGACATCCTCATCGACGGCGGCAACTCCGACTTCAACGACACCAACCGCCGGTCGAAGGACTTGCGCGACGCGGGGCTGCTCTTCATCGGCACCGGCGTCTCCGGCGGCGAGGAAGGAGCGCTCAAGGGACCGAGCATCATGCCCGGCGGCCACAAGGAGGCCTGGCCGCACGTCAGGGACATCCTGCAGTCGATCGCCGCCAAGGTCGGTCCGAAGAATGACGTCCCCTGCTGCGACTGGGTGGGAGAGGACGGGGCCGGGCACTACGTCAAGATGGTGCACAACGGCATCGAATACGGCGACATGCAGCTCATCTGCGAGGCGTATTTCATCCTCAAGCACGCCGTCGGCCTGTCGAACCAGGAGCTGCACCAGGTCTTCGCCGACTGGAATAAGGGCGAACTGGAGAGTTACCTGATCGAGATCACGCGGGACATCTTCACCGTCACGGACGAGGAGACCGGCAAGGACCTGGTTGACCTGATCCTCGACACGGCCCAGCAGAAGGGGACCGGCAAATGGATGAGCCAGCACGCCCTCGACCTCGGTGTGCCGACGACGCTGATCACCGAAGCGGTTTACGCGCGCTGTCTCTCCGCCCAGAAGGAGGCCCGCGTCCGCGCGTCAAAGGTGCTCTTCGGCCCCGACGGCAAGTTTACCGGCGACCGGAAGCAGTTCATCGAAGACGTCCGCCAGGCGCTCTACGCCTCCAAACTCTGCAGCTACGCGCAAGGCTACGTGCAGCTCGACGCCGCCGCGCAGGAATTCGGCTGGAAGCTCAACAACGGCAACATCGCCCTCTTGTGGCGTGGCGGCTGCATCATCCGCAGCCGGTTCCTGGAGGACATCAAGCGCGCGTTCGACAAGAACCCGCAGCTCGAGAACCTGCTGCTGGACGACTTCTTCAAATCCGCGATCGAAAAGGCGCAGCCAAGCTGGCGACGGGTGGTCTCCACGGCGATCCAGATGGGGCTGCCGGTGCCGGCGTTCAGTGCGGCCCTGACGTATTACGACGGCTACCGCCGCGACCGGCTGCCGGCCAACCTGCTGCAGGCGCAGCGTGACTACTTCGGCGCCCATACGTATGAGCGCGTCGACCGCGGGCGAGGTGAGACGT
>CAZWGW010000112.1:0-8106 GCA_964633565.1 uncultured Planctomycetaceae bacterium | reverse complement strand
GACTACTTCGGCGCCCATACGTATGAGCGCGTCGACCGCGGGCGAGGTGAGACGTTCCATACGGACTGGATTCGGGAGCGGACGTTGACGAAGTGATGGCAACAGCCCATCGTCCCGAATGGGGGTATGATGTGGCGCAAAAACACCAGCCGGGCTGCGATTCCCAAAGCCGCCGGTAATGAAGCCGTTGGCCTATGGAACGATCAGAGTGAACCCGACATCATCCTGCTGTGGTGTCGATGGAACGGTTGGCCCGCCGTCGTCGCGAAAATTATTGCCCCGTGAATAGACGTGCGCGTCCTTCGTCGAATGCCGGTATACGACCGATTCCCCGGTGTACCGATCAAGTAGCGGCAGGTTGCTGGCGTCCAAATCGGACACAGAATCCGGGAAGAGCCCGTGGGCCAAGTGATGCCTAAGCAGTCGGATCGCCAGGAGCGCCTGCTC
Source organism: uncultured Planctomycetaceae bacterium (assembly GCA_964633565.1). GTDB lineage: Bacteria > Planctomycetota > Planctomycetia > Planctomycetales > Planctomycetaceae > CAZWGW01. Next base: position 7,659 of record CAZWGW010000112.1, on the reverse strand, counting down.
ATACCGGGTTTGTCCGTGGACTTCGGCGAAGGGCGTCACGGGAGCCGGCGAGTTGAAACTGGCCACCATCGATCCGATGCGCGCTCCCATTTCGTTTCCGCTGCGGGGAGCGGATGGAGGCACGACGGCGTCACTCGCGGCTTTCGCAAGCTGTTCCAGTTCCGTGACACGCTCGCGACAACTTGTCCTGGCGGTCGCGGCGGCATAGCGGTCGAACCAGGTATTCACCTGCTGCCGCGCGGCGCCCCAATCGGTTGCATTGAGTGCGGCCGTCGATTCGGGAATCTCACGTTCCAACTCGTACGTTGCCTTCAGAACACCAAGCCCGTACTGCGACGCGGCCGCCAGCGCGTCAAGGGCCATGGCGCGATCACCCACGTGGACCGCGTCGTGCAGTGTGCCACGGGGAGGCAGGGCCTGGAGTTCGTGTTCGAGATGCGACAGATGTTCGTCCTTCAGCGCACCTGAGTTCAGTACAGCCGTTGTCGTCTCGAAGGCCGTCACTTCAACGGCGATCCCGACCAGGAGTTGAATCGTCAGCGGACCCTGCGAGATCAGACGCCCGAGTCGCCAGATGGCAAGCATGTCCGTCAGCGCCCCGTCCACGTCCCCGGAAGAGGCCCTGATGGAAGCACGCGCGCCAAGTGCCTTGGCAAGAGCCCGGCATTGGCCCACCAGATCCAGCCCCACACGTGTGAGCGGCGCCGTCGAGGACGAGGGGTCTGCGACCGGGGGGGCAACGTAGGGATGATAAGACACTGGTCGCTGAGCCGCGGTCACGCACAGGTCGAGGTCGGCCTTACAGGCCGCGATCCATTCGTTCACAGCAGCGTGCTTATTTGCCTGCGCGACGTCGCGTCGGACGATTTCGACCTGTTGCAGAAACTGCGATTCCGCCGTTCCACCGGCGGCATTACCTGATGCATCGACGCGCAAGATGGGCGTATCCCGCGTGAGTGGCACATCCGTAGCGCCCAGCAGGGCCGCGAATCGCTCATGGCTGGGTGCATCGACCGCCAATGTTCCAAAGACCTGGGCCAACAGCACGACCGCGTTCTGGTCCGCGGTCGCATTGTGTGCCGCAACCTTGTTCATCTCCGCGACGAAGTCGACCGGTTGTTGCGACTGTGTTGCATTCGCGACAGGAGGTGTAACAGGTGGCGCACTCGCAGCAACCGACGGCGTGGGACTGGCGCCGGCTTGCCCGATCGTCGCCGCAGCATCGGGAGCATTCTCCTGCGGCCCCGCAGCCGGACTGCTCATCGCTCGAACAACGAGGAAGCCCACGCCGATCAGCAGAACAAGACCTAACGCCCCGCCGATGCCCAGCACGAGTATCAGTGGACTTGGGCCGCTCTTGCGCTTGGCCTGTGATTGCCTGCCGGATCTGGACGACCCCTTCCGTGGGATCCTGGGTGGAAGTTCTGGCATGGCGCGCCCCCTGTACCTGTGATGTCGAACGCCCATCCGATAATTGAACGCAGCACGCAGGCCAGCGCGATCACGCCGCACAGCCGTTGGACGCATCCATTGCGTGCCTTACGCTGACGCTGGCGGAAAACGACGATGGCTTCACGATCGACTACATGTCCGTCCATGATTTTCAGCCGCCGGACAGCCGATTAATGTTCACAGCACCGGCTGACGGTGATTACTTCGTGCGCGTGAGCGAGCAGACAGGGCAGGGGAACGATCGCGCGGTCTACCGGCTGAGCGCCACGCCGGCTGAGCCGGATTTTCAGTTTGATCTGTTTCCCGACGCAGTCCCGATCTGGGGACCGGGGACCACGGCCGCCGTGTTAGTCCGAGTCGAGCGACTGAACGGACTGACGGCCGACGTTGAATTGACGGTCGAAGACCTCCCTTCCGGTTGGACCGCGAGCCGCACAGTCGTGTTGGCCCAGACGCCGGACCGTCCCGCCAGCAACTACTACGGCTACTATGGCACGCGCGCCTTTCTGACGATCACTGCCCCGCCGGACGCGCCGGTGTGCGCCGTGGCGCCATTCCGCATCGTGGGCCGTACCACCCAGACGGGACGAACGATCGAACGCGTCGCTCGCCCCATGACGCTGTACTACACAAGCGACATCGGCTTCTTCCGCCTGACGCCCGTGTCGCGCGCGGTCGTCGCCCGTCCGCAGGGGCCATGGTTGTCGCATGAACTGACGGGACTGACGGCCAAGGCTGGCGGCAGCGTCGACATACCGGTCCGCGTCCATGGCGGCGAAGGTGAGACGGAACTGAGCCTCGTCGTCAATCTGGCGACGTCCGGCGTCGCGTGCAGCCTCAATCCGCCCGTCACCGTACCGGTCCGCGAGGGCGTGGCGATCGTGCCGTTGAAAGTGCCGACGGAGCTACCGGTCGGCGAGTTCGGCATAATCGTGGCCCGGACGTGGCGGAGCGACATCCGTATTGGCATGCCCGGCCCATGCACGTCGCTGATTCCACTGCGGATTGAGCCGTGATTTCCGCCGATTCGACAACACGGATTGACGCTTTAAATCAGTGTGGTATAAGCAGAACGGCTGACGACTGGCTGCCTGGTCTGTGGAGCATCTCTCCCGGCGGGCAACTTTCAGGCGCGAGGCGATCCCCGGGACGACAGTTTCGAGTCGTAAGTCACACGCCCACTGATCGTTGCGATGCACTGGCGCGCCGCGGCCTTCAGCGGTTGCAAGAGACACGGCGCAACCCGGTGAAATCAGGGAACTTTCGCGGCGGCGCTCACGTCCCATGCCAGAAGAACTCGTGAACACGAACGATCTGGCCCTCATCCGCCGATGCCGGACAGGGGACGCGGAAGCGTTTGGCGACCTGGTGCTGCGGTATCAGGATCGCCTGTACGGCACGTTGGTGCATATCCTGGGGTCGCTGGAGGACGCCCGGGATACGGCCCAGGATGCGTTCGTGCTCGCGTTCCAGAAACTCGATTCCTTCCGGGGAGACTCCGCGTTTTATTCGTGGCTGTTCCGGATCGCCTACAACGCGGCCATGACGCGCCGCAGGAAGGACCGGCACAACAATCATGCCTCGGTCGAGGCGGCCCGGGAGCAGCACGGGACTGAACCGCAGGACGAGCGACCGTCCGCCGATCCTGGTTATGCGATCCAGAGTGAAGAACGGCAGCAACTCGTACGGAGAGCGCTGGACGAACTGGCCGAAGAATACCGGGTCGTTCTGGTGCTCAAGGAAATGGACGGACTGAGGTACGATGAAATTGCGGAGATTGTCAATTGCCCGATCGGCACGGTGCGCAGCCGCATTCACCGGGCGCGGCAGGAACTGCGGGAGAAACTGAGTCGGGCCATGAAAAGCGAGACCTGAGCCAGATTGAGCACGCGGCGTAACGAGTCATGAACGGCAGAGACCACGAAGAATTGTTGTCGGCATACCACGACGGCGAACTGGCCGGCGAGGAGCGTGCGTCTGTCGAACGCCGGCTCGACAACGACGTCATGGCGCGCGAAGTGCTCGACGACATGGCTGACTTGTCGCGACTGCTGGGCGCAGTGCCGCGGCCTGCGGCGCCGCCGGAAATGCACGCCGCCGTCATGCAGCAGGTCCGGCTGGTCGCGCCCACTCGTGCCGCTCAGCCCCGCCCGGCCGTCCGTCCCCGCCGTTACTGGATCTGGAGCGCCGCGACGGTGGCCTGCCTGTTGCTCGTGTTATTCATCGTGCAGCAGAACCTCAACTCCCCCTCCGCGACGGGCGTGGCGCTGCACGAACGTGATGCCGCGATGCCCGCTACAGTTGCCGAACAGATGTCGCCTCCCGCCACGGCCATACCGCCGAGGGACGAACTTCCCCGGCAAATGGGACGGGATATCGGTCCCGACGCGCTGTTTCCCCCGTCGGCGGCCCCGAGCAATGCAGCCGCGATTGAATTATCGGCGGATCTGAAGGCGCTTGAAGCGGCCGTCGCCGGCGGTCAGCGGCCGCAGATCGGCGACGTGCTCAAGAGTATTGTACACGAGGGGGGCCGGGTGCAGATCGCGCAATACACCGTGGTGGACGTCGTTGAGGCCTTCGGGCAGGCGCAGGTGCTGCTCGAAGAGAACGGCATCGAGTCGATCGCTGGCGACCAGCAAGCGGTCCCGGTCCCGTCCGGCGCTTTGGAAAAGTTTTTTGCAATCCTGGTCGACGCGCCGGACGACAAGGTCGACTCCACCCTGGCCGCACTGCAAGGTGCGGAATTCGTACACGAAGTGGCCATGAGGGAATTGGACAAGGTCAGTGAGTTCCCGATTCCCGCACCGAAGCCTGGGGAGCAAGGCGCCGGGGCTGGTACCGGCCTGAAGCCGGCACCGGACCGAACGGGCGAGGCACAGGAAAAGCCGGTGCCGCAACCGCCCGCTCCATCGACTGCGAACGCGACCGACCCGCCCGGAATCGGAGAGGGAGTTGCGGTGCCGATCCCCGTGCCATTCTCCGAAAAAGACATGCAGAACGTGCTCGTGGCCGGCGGCACGGAGTCGGTCACGCAGGATCCGGGGCCGTCCACCCGCGGCCAGACAGAACGTCCCCCCGCGGAAACACGTGCCGCGACCCGCGACCGGTCCGCAACCGCGCCGCGAAAGCGCATTCTGATCGTGCTCGTGCCCGAACGTCCTCGGCCTTGATCGCAGTCTGCAATCGGCCGGCGCCGCTGCATGCCGTCTCGCCGTGTGTCGCGAACCGGATGCGCGCTCCACAACTGCCGCGCCCGGGCCCGCAACCCGGCGTGCTGTGTCGTCCGGTCAGATCGGACTGGCCACGGAGTGCGGCAGTTCCCTGAGTGTCGGCTGACCTGCACGCCTCGCCTTGATACCATGCGCTCCGCTTGACCTCCCATTTCTGTGGCCCGATTCCCGACTGCGCAAGACATGACGCACGCCGACGACACTCAGTATACAGTCCTGGCCCGCCGCTTCCGTCCACAGACGTTCGACGAAGTCGTCGGGCAGGAGCATGTCGGCCAGGCGCTGCAGAACGCCATCCGCAGCGGTCGCGTCGCCCATGCGTATCTGTTCACCGGAGCGCGCGGCGTCGGGAAAACGTCGACAGCCCGAATCTTCGCCAAGGCGCTCAACTGTCCGCACGCTGCCGACGGCGTCCCCTGCAACGAGTGCGACGTGTGCCAGGGGATCGCTGCCGGCGCCGATGTCGACGTACTGGAGATCGACGGCGCGTCGAACCGCGGCATCGACGACATCCGCACGCTCCGCGCCAACGTCAGCGTCCGCTCGATGCGCTCCCGCTACAAGGTGTACATCATCGACGAAGTCCACATGCTCACCAGGGAGGCGTTCAACGCGCTGCTCAAGACGCTGGAAGAACCACCGCCGAACGTCAAGTTTGTGTTCTGCACGACCGAGCCCAACAAGGTGCCCGATACGATCCTCTCCCGCTGCCAGCGGTTCGATTTCGGGCTGATCGCGTCGCAGTCAATCACGGAGCGGCTGGCGCAGATCGCTGCCGCGGAAGAGGTCGACGTTGACCCGGACGCCGTGGACCTCGTGGCCCGCCGTGCGGCCGGATCGATGCGGGACGCCCAGTCGCTGTTCGATCAGCTCCTGGCGTTCGGCAGCGAGCGGATTACGCCGGACGACGTCCACCGGCTGCTGGGGACGGCTCCCGACGAGCGGCTGGTCGCGTTGGTGGCGGCGATCGTGCAGCGGGACGCCGCCGCGGCGCTGGGACAGGTCGAGGAGGCACTGGCCTCGGGGGCACAACTCGGCACTCTCACCGACCAGTTGCTGGAGTACCTGCGCGACCTGCTGGTGACCGGAGTGCGCGCGGATGCCGTTTCGCTGACCAGCGTCTCCGGGCGGTTGCGACCGACCCTCGAGGAACAGATCGCGGAGTGGGGTCTGGCGAATGCAACGGCCGCCATGCAGATCCTCGTCGAGGCCAAGGGGCGGATGCAGCGCGTGAACTACAGCCGGGCGCTGCTCGAGATGAGCCTGGTCCGGATTTGTCTGCTGGAACAACTGACGTCCCTCGCCGAAGCGGTTCGCGACCTCCGCGAGGGATGCGGACCGGCTGCGGCGAAAGGCCAGGCGGTTCGGACCCCCGTCATGGCGCCGACACCGCGCACGACCGTGGGACATGGCTCGGGTACGTCCTCCCGGGCAACGGTTTCGACCCCCGGCGAGCCGTCTCCCGCAAAAAAAAACGCCTCACCTGACGTGGTTTCAGACGTGACGGAAGGTTTTGTGTCCGTTCAAGCAATCGAACCGCTGATTGAATTGCAGCCTGATACGATTGATGCCTATTGGGCACAACTCCTTGTAAGAGTTCAGGATACAATCGCAGGACACCTCAAGAATGCGAGCCGAACAGCAATTTCTGGGCCAAACGCACTGGAAATTTCGTTCCCAAAGAGCTACTCTTTCAGCAAGAACTACTGTGAACGGCCGGAAACACTCCGCCGGATTCAGGCACTGACACACGAGTTGGTTGGCAAGGAGGTCGAACTCCGGCTCTGTTTCGACGAGTTGAGTCCGTCACCCGAACTGGCAAAGGTCGCCGCTGCCCCGGTTCGACGCTCGCTGGAGTCGGTGGCGAAAGATCCTTACATACAACAGGTTATATCGGTTTTTGGAGGAACGCTGGTCGACGTCCGCGTCGGATCGGGCATGACTTCAGCCGAGGGATGAATGTTAATGTTTAAAGAGCTGAGCGGACTGATGCAGATCATGAAGCTGGCCCCCACGATTCAGGGGCGGGTCAGCGCCATGCAGGACAAACTGGCCGACCTGCGCGTGGAAGGTTCCTCCGGCGGGGGCATGGTGACGGTGGAAGCCAGCGGCCAGCAGAAAATTGTGGGCTGCCGGATTGAACCGAGCCTGTTTGCCAGCGGTGACCGCGAGATGCTGGAAGAACTGATTGCCGCCGCCACGAACCAGGCTCTCGATCGGGCGAAGGAGGCAGCCGCCCGCGAAATGTCGGGAGTGATGGACGGCCTCGACCTCACGGGTCTCGACGAAACTCTGTCGCGGCTGGGGATGACCGGCGGCATGCGCTGACCGGGTCCGGCGCAACTCTCGTTCAAGGATGTTACCCCTCATGGCAGCTCGCGGGTTCCAGGCCGAAGCACATCCGTTCGGACCAGCCGTCGGACGGCTGGTCGACCAGTTGGCGCGGCTGCCGGGGATCGGACGCAAGACGGCCGAGCGCCTGGCAAACCATCTGCTGAGCGTGAGCAGCGGTGAAGCGCTGCAGCTCGCCGATGCGATCCGCGAAGTCAAACAGACGGTGCGCCGCTGCGAGAAATGCGCAAATCTCACTGATCAGGAATTGTGTACCTTGTGCCGCGACCCGCGGCGCGACCCCGCAGTCGTCTGCATTGTGGAACAGCCCCGCGACGTCACTTCGTTGGAGGCGTCGGGAGTGTTCCAGGGTACGTACCACGTCTTGTGTGGCCGGATTTCCCCGCTGGAAGGAGTCGGACCGGAAGACCTGACCATTGATCTGCTGATGCGGCGGGTCCGCGAGGACGCAGTCCGCGAAGTGATCATGGCCACAAACCCCACCCTGGAAGGGGATGGGACGGCGCTGTTCATCGCCAACCTGCTGCAGGACCGGCCGATCACGATCACGCGGCTCGCGCGGGGCATCCCGACCGGCAGCGTGCTGGAATTCGCCAACAAGGAAATGCTCGCTGACGCCCTCCAG
>CAZWGW010000111.1:13208-13519 GCA_964633565.1 uncultured Planctomycetaceae bacterium | reverse complement strand
GATCGCCGGCATGAGCTTTGGGGCCCTCTCGGCCAACGTCAAGGAGGCGCTCGGCCGCGCCGCGACGGCCATGGGGACGTCGACGACCACCGGCGACGGCGGCATGACCCCGGAAGAGCGGCAGAGTTCCACCAAGCTCGTCTATCAGTGCCTCCCATCGCGATACGGGTTTAACCCCGACGATCTCCGCAAGGCCGACGCCATTGAAGTGGTCATCGGCCAGGGGGCCAAGCCGGGCGGCGGTGGCATGTTGCTCGGTCAGAAGATCAGCCCCCGCGTTGCACAGATGCGGACCCTGCCGGCCGGCATCG
>CAZWGW010000111.1:10107-13198 GCA_964633565.1 uncultured Planctomycetaceae bacterium | reverse complement strand
GCGCAGCGCCTGCCGGCATCCCGACTGGACCGGACCGGACGACCTGGCGATCAAGATCCGCGAACTGCGCGAGATCACCGACTGGCAGGTGCCGGTTTACGTCAAGTTGGGCGCCACGCGCGTCACTGACGACGTCAAACTGGCGATCAAGGCCGGCGCCGACGTAGTGGTGATGGACGGCATGCAGGGGGGGACCGCCGCCACGCAGCAGACGTTCATCGAGCATGCGGGCATCCCGACGCTCGCGGCACTCCCCCTGGCGGTCGAAGCGATCGACGAGATGAACGCGGCCGGCGAGGTGCAGCTCATCATTTCAGGCGGCATCCGCACGGGGGCAGACGTGGCCAAGGCGCTGGCGCTCGGCGCGGACGCCGTCGCCATCGGCCAGGGTGCCCTGATGGCGCTCGGCTGCAATTCACCGACGTGGCACACCGACGGCCGCCAGGTCGACGCCACGGCCGATTATGCGACGCTCGAAACCGCGCCCGGTTATTGCCATCATTGTCACACCGGCCGCTGCCCGGTCGGCATCACCACGCAGGACCCGGAACTCGAAACGCGGCTGACACCGGAATGGGGGGCGCGACGCCTGAAAAATTACCTCCAGGTGCTGAACATGGAGCTGACGACGCTGGCTCGCGCCTGCGGCAAATCGAACGTCCACCACCTGGAGCGCGAGGACCTGGTCGCGCTGACGATCGAAGCGGCCGCAATGGCCAAGGTCCCATTGGCCGGCACCAACTGGATTCCGGGCAAGTAAATGCTCCAAGAGATTCCTGATGTTGCGATTGTGTCACGAAGCACCGGCCATCGTAACCCGAAGCGTAAGCGAGGGGCTGAGTAGAGTCGTCGTCCAATTCCCGAGATTCGACGCCCAATTCCCTCGCTAACGCATCGGGTTACGACGGAAAACACCTAGCGACAAAATCCCGATATCGAACCAGGATCCGCAGCATGATCGATCGCGAACAGGTGCGTGCCCGGATGAAGGACGATGGGATCAAATTCCTCATCGTCCAGTTTGTGGATATGCACGGAGCGGCCAAGGCCAAGATGGTCCCCGTGGAGTGCTTCGACGACGCGATCGACGTCGGGGCCGGCTTCGCGGGAGGGGCGCTGTGGGGGCTGGGCCAGGGCCCGCATTCCCACGACATGCTGGCCCGCGTCGATCTGGCGACGTATACCCGGCTGCCGTGGATGCCGAACACGGCCCGCTTCGCAGCCAACCTCTTCGTCGACAACGAGCCGCATCCGTGGTGCGCCCGCACCAACCTGCAGCGCGTCCTCCGCGACGCGGCAGCCCGCGGCCGGGTGTTCAACGTCGGCATGGAGCCGGAGTTCTTCCTGGTCACGCGGAACGCCGACGGCTCGATCCAGCCCTGGAACCCCGACGCAGCCGACGTGCTCGCCAAGCCGTGCTACGACTTCCGCTCGATGGCGCCCACGATCCCGTTCCTGCAGGAGCTGACGGCGGGGCTGAATCAACTCGGCTGGAACGTCTATCAAACCGACCATGAAGACGGCAACGGGCAGTACGAAGTCAATTTCACCTACGCCGACGCGCTGACGACCGCCGACCGCGTCACATTCTTCAAAATGGCGACGGCGCAGGTCGCGAAGAACTACGGCGCGATCGCCACGCACATGCCCAAGCCGTTTGCCGACCGGACCGGCAGCGGCCTGCACATTCACTTTCACATCGCTGATGCCGAGACCGGAAAGAACCTGTTCCTGAATGAAGCCGACCGGCAGGGGCTCGGCCTGTCCGACTTCGCGTATCATTTTCTCGGCGGCGTGCTGCACCACGCCCGCGCCCTCTGCGCCGTCACCAGCCCGACCGTGAACTGTTACAAGCGGCTGCAGATCGGCCGAGGACTGACGTCGTCACGCTCAGGCTTCAACTGGGTGCCGGCATTTGCCAGCTACGGCGATAACAACCGCACGCAGATGATCCGCGTCGCCGGCCCGGGACACTGTGAAGACCGCACGGTGTCGGCTGGCTGCAACCCATACCTGGCCTTGGCCGCCTACCTCGCCGCCGGTTTCGACGGCGTCGAGCACAAGCTCGATCCGGGTCCGGCCAACCTCGGCAATCTGTACGAACTGTCGCTCGCAGAGATAGAAAAACGGGGCATCCGGCTGCTGCCGCAGTCGTTGACCGAGGCGATCATCGAACTGGAGCAGGACACCGTCGTGCGCGGCGCGCTGGGAGCGATCTCCGACGAATTCCTCGAACTCAAGAAACGCGAGTGGGCGACCTACGACCGCCAGGTCACGCCGTGGGAAATCAACCAGTATCTGACGTTCTTCTAGCGACCGCGAACGACCCGGACGCTTCAAGCGTCCGGGTCGCTGTTTCGCGCAGATTCCGTTCGTCGTTCCAGGCTTGCCCCGATGTCCTTCGAACTCAACTGTCCCAACTGCGGCCCGCGCCCCGTATGGGAATTCCATTACGGCGGCCCCCCCCGCCAACGTCCCGCTCCTGACGCCACTGACCGGCAATGGGCCGCGTATCTGTATGATCGCGCCAACGTCTGCGGTGAGCAGACGGAGTGGTGGTATCATCGCTCGGCCTGCAAGCTGTGGTTCCTCGTCCGCCGCAATACGCGCAACAACCAGGTGCTCGAATCCCGGCGGTACGCGCCGCAGGAGGGGACGAGTGGCTGAGTCGCACGTGCGCGTCGAGTTCGAATTCGAGGGGCGCACCATCCGGGCCAGACCAGGGCAGACGATCGCCGGTGCGCTGCACGAGGCCGGCGAGCACATCGTCTCGCGCAGCTTCAAATACCACCGTCCGCGGGGACTGTTCTGCTGCTCCGGACGCTGTCCCAACTGCCTGTGTACGGTGGACGGCGTCCCGAATGTCCGGATCTGCATCACCCCCGCGCAGCCAGGCTCGATCGTCAAACCGCAGAACGTCTGGCCCTCCGTCCGCCTCGACTATCTCTCGGTGCTCAACTGGTTCAGCCGGCTCATGCCGGTCGGTTTCTATTACAAGCGTATGTACAAGCCGCGCTGGGCGTGGCCCGTGTGGGAGAAGTTTATCCGCCGCATCGCCGGACTGGGGGAAGTCGATCGCCGCAATGGCGGA
>CAZWGW010000111.1:0-10097 GCA_964633565.1 uncultured Planctomycetaceae bacterium | reverse complement strand
GAGGGGGTCTATGACAAATGCAACCTCTTCACCGACGTGGCTGTCGTCGGCGGCGGCTGGGCCGGCCTGCACGCCGCGCTCGCCGCGGCGGAGACGGGCGTGGGAGTCACGCTGATTGACGAGCAGACGGCGCTCGGCGGGCACCTGCGACACGATCCCGACCTCGCCCCCTCCGGACTCGCGGAACTCATTCAGAAAGTCGAACAGCATCCCGGAATTCAGGTCCTCACTTCGGCAGTCGCGTTCGGACTCTACGAAGGCAACTACCTCGGCATCCGGCAGGGCCAACGGATGGTCCGCCTGCGGGCGAAACAGGTCGTCATCGCGACCGGCGGCTGGGAACGTCCCTACGTCTTCGAAAACAACGACCTGCCCGGCGTGCTGCTCGCGAGCGCCGCGCTGCGGCTGCTGCATCTGGAACATTGCCGGTTTGACGGGACGGCGATTGTGGTGACCGACAACGCCGCGGGATATCGCGCGGCCCGCCAGTTGGCGGCGGCCGGCACGAACGTGGCAGCCGTCGTTGACCTGCGCGCGGATTCAACGGATGCCCCACCCGGGAATTGTCCGGTGTTGCGGGGACAGACAATTCTGGCCGCACGCGGTGCAGGCCACGTTGCCGAGGCGGTCATTGGAGACCTCTCCGGACGGCCGCTTCAGACGCTGCGTTGCTGCTGGATCATTCAGGCGGTCGGCTTCACGCCGGCCAATGCGCTCCTCTGCCAGAACGGCTGCAAACTGGCGTACGACGACGCCCACGATCACGCCGTCGTCACGCAGTTTGCCGCGGGCATGCACGCGGCGGGCGCCGTCAACGGCGCGCACGATCCGGAGCGTGCCGCCCTCGACGGCCAGCGCGCCGGTCTCGCCGCGGCGGCAGCATTGAAGCAGGGTGACAGCGCCCTCGCGGGACGTCTGGCCGACGTTGCGGCGCGGTTCGCTGCCCCGTTCCGGTCGGCAGCTCCCACCCCCCATTACTGTTCCGCGTCGCCGGCTGGAAAGAAATTCGTGTGCCTGTGCGAAGACGTCACCGAGAAAGACGTCTGCGACGCGATCCGGGAGGGGTACTCCAACATCGAGACGCTCAAACGTTATTCGACCGTCTCGATGGGCCCCTGCCAGGGGAAGATGTGCCAGGCCGCTTCGATCGCCCTCTGTGCCCGGGAGAATGGGCAGTCGATCCCGGAAACCGGCGTCACCACGGCGCGGCCCCCGGAGCAGCCCGTGCCGCTGGGCGTCTTTGCCGGACGCGCCGTCCATTTCTCGCTCGTCCGCCGCACCGCCATGCACGACTGGCACCTTCGGAACGGCGCGCAGATGATGGACGCCGGCAACTGGAAACGGCCGCAACTCTACACGTCGGTCGAGCAGGAATACGCGGCCGTCCGCGAACGGGCCGGGTTGATCGACGCGTCGACGCTCGGCAAGATCGAACTGCGCGGGGCCGACGTCGTCCGGTTCCTGGAATTCATCTATCCGAGCCGGTTCGCGAACCTCAAGGTCGGACGCGTGCGTTATGGCGTGATCTGCGACGACGCCGGCATCCTGCTCGACGATGGGACGATCGCGCGGCTGGCGGACGACCGCTTCTTTCTGACGACGACGACAGGCAACGCCGATGCCATCGACAGTTGGTTTCGCTCGTGGCTCGTCGCCCGGCCGGATTGGGACGTCCGGATGACGAACGTCTCCGGCAGCTATGCCGCGATGAACCTCGCCGGCCCGCGCAGCCGCGAAATCCTCTCGCGGCTGACGAGCGCCGACCTTTCGGCAGCCGTCCTGCCATATCTGGCGGCGACTGAGTGTGACATCGCCGGAGTCCGGGCGATCGTACTGCGCGTCGGCTTTGTCGGGGAATCGGGGTTTGAGATCCACGTCCCGACGCACTTCGGCCTGGCGGTCTGGGAGGCAGTTCTTGAAGCGGGCCGGGAGTTCGGCCTCCAGCCGTTCGGCGTCGAAACCCAGCGGTTGCTGCGGCTGGAGAAGAAACACCTGCTCCCCGGCATCGACACCGACGCCCTCTCGAATCCCCTCGAAGCCGATCTACCGTGGATCGTCCGTCTCGACAAGCCGGACTTTATCGGCCGCCACGCACTGGCCTGCGCACAAGCGCGCGGTCCGCGGCAGCGACTCGTCGGCTTCCGCCTGCCGGGTGAGCGCCCGATCGAGCCTGCGTCACTCGTGCTGCACAACGGCCGCCTCGGCGGACGTGTCACGTCGTGCAGTTATTCACCGGCCGCCGGCAGCGCCGTCGGCTTGGCGTGGGTTCCCGCCGACCGCGCCCGAAACGGAGACACGATTGAAATCCTCGTCAATGACCAGCCCGTGACGGCCGTCGTGCAGGACGAACCGTTTTACGATCCCCCGGGCGTTCGGTTGCGGAGTTAGCAGCACCATTCGATTTTGCTCGTCATGCAGACTGCAACCACACTCATCGCCCGCGGCCCCCTGCTGGAACGGCATCGATGCCATGGCGCCTCGATCGACGTTCGTGATGGCTGGGAAATCGCGATCAGGTATCCGCACGAGCCGCCCGCAACCGGAAACCGCCTCATTGACCGGTCGCACCGATCGACATTCGAGATCAACGGGCCTGAAACCGGCCGACTGCTGGAATCATTGTGCGGCAATGATGTGCCGTTGCGCACAATCCTCCACAATGATGGAGGGGAGGCGTATCGACTGACGCCGGCTCGCGCCATCCTGTTCGGCGTCATCACTCCTCCCGCGGCAGCGCTCGACGTCACCGGCGGCTGGTCATCCCTGGCCTTGGCCGGGCCTGACGCGGAACGGATCCTCAACAAGGTCACGGCCGTCGATCTCCGCCTGCAGACGCTGCCGGTTCACGCGTGCTGCCAGGGCCCGCTGTTCGGAGTCAACACGCTCTTCGGCCGGTTCGCTGACCGTTTCGAACTGCACGTCTGCAGCGACTCGGCCGAGTTCGTCTGGGAAGTGCTGCTCGACGCGGGGCAGGAATTCGATCTGATGCCCGCCGGGTCCGCTTCGTTCGCATCATGACAAGGGGGACGGCCATCGAACGGATGTGGCGACAACATGACCTCCGCGACCAGTACGACGTCGTCATCATCGGCGGCGGCGTGCACGGGCTGGCGACGGCGTACTATCTGACACAGCGCGGCATCCGCAATGTTGCCGTGCTGGAGGCGCGATACATCGGCTTCGGCGGGTCCGGCCGCAATACGGCCATCGTCCGCTCCAACTACCGCACGCCGGAGGGGATCGCGTTCTACGACTTGTCGGTCAAGCTGTACGAGCAGCTTGCGATTGACCTCGATTTCAACGTGATGTTTTCGCAGCACGGCCATCTCACGCTGGCCCACAACGAGCGCGGCGTGACAGGCCTGATGGAACGCGCCAACACGAACCGCCTGATGGGGGTCAACTCGCGGGTCATCTTCCCGGAGGAGATTCAGCAGATCGTGCCCGATCTGAATGTGTTCGGACACTGCCGGTTCCCCATCATGGCGGCCCTCTATCACCCCCCCGGCGGCATCATCCGCCACGACGCCGTCGTCTGGGCCTACGCGCGGGGCGTCGACCGCGGCGGCGGACAAGTGCACCAGAAGACCGAAGTGACCGGCATCGACGTCCGGAACGGCCGGGTCGAAGGCGTGCAGACCAGCCGCGGACGAATCGCCACGAACACCGTCGTCAACGCGACGGCCGGTTACGCCGGCCTCATCAGCGGCATGGTCGGACTGCAGATGCCGATCGAAACGCACCCCCTGCAGGCGTGCGTCACTGAGCCCCTCAAACCGTTCCTCAATGCGGTGATCGTTTCGTCGACGCTGCACGTCTACGTCTCGCAGACCGACCGCGGAGAACTCGTGCTCGGCGCGGAAGTCGACGACTACGCCAGCTACTCACTGCGCGGCACGCTCGGGTTTCTGGAAGGGGCGGCGATGCACCTGCTGGAGCTGTTTCCCTTTCTGGCGAACGTCAACGTGCTCCGGCAGTGGGCCGGTCTGTGCGACATGACGCCCGATTTTTCCCCGATCATGGGCGAGACGCCCGACGTGAAGGGCTTCCTGATGACGGTCGGCTGGGGAACCTACGGGTTCAAGGCAGGACCGGCGTCCGGCTGGCTGATGGCCGAACTCATCGCCACTGGTCAGACGCCGCACATGCTGGAACCTTTCTCGATTACGCGGTTTTACGACGACCGGCTCGTCGGTGAGAAGGCCGCCGCTTCAGTTTCCCATTGATCCCGGACATGAGACCGGCCCTTACTGCAGCGTCGTCTCCAGCGACACGCGGACCGTCTCCGATTTCGTCAGGTTCACCGACACGTTCCGGGACTGAAAGTCCGCAGCCGTCACCTGAATGTCGTACCGCCCGGGCGGCAGCGTGACGCGGCCGTTTCCGCTGGCGTCGGTCTTCGCCACGGCGCGGCGCTGTCCCGCCTGCAGGACGACGACCTGGGCGTTTGCAATCGGATGCGTTTTGCCGCCTTTGGAGTTGCTGTAGCTCACCGCCACGGTCAACGACAACTGCGCCGGCCTCATCGCGTTCCCCTGTGAACCGCCGTTCTGCCCCGAGCTTGTGCCGCCTGGCGTGTTATTCCCACGCCCTCCGCGCGAACCGCCGGTTGCACCATTCCCGGCGGACTTTCGCGTCAGCAGAATCGTGGCGCTGCCGCCTTTCCGGGTAACCACGACGCGCTGCCGGCCGGCCTCGTAGCCGGAGAGCGTCACCGTGACGTCGTACTCGCCGGGCGGTACTTGCATCGTCGCCGACCCTGGCTTGTCCGTGCGGGACGTCGCCACTTTGCGATTGCGACTTGTCGCGGAGACCTCGGCGCCGGCCAGCATCCGTGTCCCGACCTTGGCTCGCTCCGCCACGCGCACAGTGAGGGTGGCGTTGCCCGGACGATCGTCCGTGGAGTTGTTACTTTCGCCCTGGCCGCCCTGGGAACCGGTCTGTTCACGCTCCAGAACATACCGCTGCGGACCAAGGCCCGTCTGCACGTTGAGCGACTCGTTCTTGTCTGTGTAACCGCGAGGAGCCTGGATCCGGACTCGATAATCGCCCATCGCCAGCGACAGCTCGAAATGTCCCCGACCGTCGCTCGTCACGGCTTGCGACTGGCCGGCAGATGGCGTGAACCAGAGCGTCGCGCCCGGGACCGCGGTCATGCCCTGACGGCTCTGAGCCGAACTCGCCACGACATAACCTTCCACTTTCACGCGCTGTGGTGGGAGCGGCAGGACGCCCGGGTCCCTGGAGCCCGGCGTACGCTCCATGATGAAGTACGCCGCCTTCATGCCCGCTTCCACGCGGACGGTCTGGCGCAGTGCGTTGAAGCCCGCGATCGCCGGCTTGACTTCGACATCGTAGGTGTCGGCCGGCAAGTCGACCGCGAACCGCCCGAGATCGCCGGCTTGCAGCACGGCGCGGCGGCCCGCAGTCGTGCGCGGCTGCCAGACGAGCTGGAAGTCCATGAGGCCGGCATACCCCGTGCTGCTCTTTGTCGACCGCTCGACGACGTAACCCTGCACCTGAACATCGCGCGATGGGGTCGGGCTTACGCTCGGGCTGCGCGTAACATAGATGTACTCCGCCTGGACGCCGCGGCGGACGAGAAGTTTCTGCGTGGCATCCTCGAAACCCTGCGGGGCCTTGACCTGGACGATGCAGTTCCCCTCCGTCAGCATCACGGAGAACGCGCCCCGTTCGGCGGACATCGCGACCTGCCGCTCCTGGCCGGACTGCGCGAACGTCAATTGCGCCCCGGGAACTCCGACCACGCCGTTTCCTTCGCGGCAGACGACAAAGCTCGTGTATGGAATCGACTGAGGCAGTGTCTCTTCGCCAGGGGTCGTCGCCTTGTTCTGTTCAAGTACGAATTCCTCAGTCGCGGTTTCACCAGCTCGAACAACCACTGATCGGCCGGCCGGTTCGTACCCCTTCAGCCGCGCCAGCGTCGTATGATTGCCGGGCTGCGCGATCTTGAACGTCACTCTCCCGTCGGCATCGGCGATGCCGCGGAGCGCCTCCGACAGCGGACGTCCGTTCGGGCGGACCATCACTTCCGCCCCTTTCGCGGGAATGCGGCCCTTGAGAGTTTCCTGCAGAACGGTGGTCACCAACGTCTGCTCAGTCGGCTGTCGCGATTCCTCGGAGACCAGAACCAGCTTGACGTAGTCGTATGTGCCCGGCAGGACGTCAGCCGCGGCGGGACGCAGCAGCCGGAACCCGTCGGCCGCAGCGGTCACCTGGTACGCTCCTGTGCTGAGGTGTCGTTCAAAACCGCCGGCCGCATCCGGCTTGAATGCCGTGGTGGCGTCGCGCTGCGGCATGGGCATGATCGACACGGTCACTGAGATCGGCTTGCGCACGGCCTTCCCGTCGCGATCGAGCAGGCGGACCTGCCCGCGGATTCCCTGCTCCCCCGCTAACTGCGGCTGCTCGCGCACGAGGACAAACTCGCGCTCCGCAGTCTCGTCCGCCTGGATCATAATCGGCTGCGGATCGGTCAACGTCTCAAACCCGTCGGCCGTCACGGCAGCGTGCCACTCGCCGGTGGGCAATTGGATCTCGAATCCACCCAGTTGGTCCTGTACGAGTTTGCCCGCCCCTTCGGCGTCCGATTGCCGTGTGACGACCCTGGTCACGCCCGGCAGACCCTGCTGGCGGAGATGCACGACGGCGCCCGGTACGCCGACCATCCCGCGGGGGGTCCGTTCCACGACCCGGCCCACAAGTCGGCCGGCGTCTATGCGGGGCAATTCGGGACGCGCCTGATCGGGATCGTTTGGTCCCCTGGTGAGTGAGAAGTTGCGGGCCACGAGGCGATCGGATCGCTGCAGCGCGAACCCGCGACCTTCGTCCTCGTCCTTGAAACCAGGGGCGGTAATCCTGAACGTGTACTGGCCCGGCGCCAGTTGGGCGCGGTAGTAGCCGTCCGGATCGGCAGTCGCCGTGCCGGAGACGCCTCCCCCCGCGCCTCGGAACTCGAGTGTGGCGCCGCCGGCCATGCCGATGTGGTTGCCGTTCTCATCGAGCGCAAAGACACGGCCATGGATACCGCCGGCCGGGGCGGCGCTGGTCAATCCCAGCAGGAACAGGAACAGTGCCGTCCCGGCGATTCGGACTTGGCGAGGTGTCGGTTGGCGTTTCATGGCCGGTTCTCCCGTCTCGATTGGCTCCGACCGTTGTTGCGGCCGGGGTGTTTGTGGTCGTGAGGTGTGGGGGGGTTACTGCCGGACCAGTCGCACGCCGTACAGCGCCGCGGGGGCGGCCGGGTCGATGGTCAGGTCGTTGATGGTGATTTTCACGGACGCAACGTACAGCCCGGGGCCGAACGCGGTCGTGTCGAATTCCGTCTCCAGCGGTACACTCAGGTCGGTTTCAAACACGTCCTTCGTCACATCCTCGAATGGTCCGAAGAGAGCAGGCAGAGGGAAGATTCGCTGCAATGTCGTCTTCATCTGCACCTTGTAGTGGTTGCCCGCGGCGTCCGTGGCCCCCCGGAATCCCGCGTGAGCGACCACCTTGTGGTGCCCGACGACCAGGGGCCGGGTCAACGTCACGATCACCTGGTTGTCCGCCGCGTCCGGCCGGATCGCGATGTTCGTTGCGAACTCATCCGCATGGTCAAGGAGCGTCGCCCGCTGGTCGTCCCCCTTCGTGAACGGCCACACCGCCCGGCCGCCAGCAGGAGGATCATCCGTGGGAGACAGCCATGCGGATCCGGCAACGTTGAAGTCGAACTCCGGCGCCGGAACCAGGAAGTCGGTCGGCAGCGCGATATCGGGCAGCAGCGGCTTTGCGTAACCGAGTTGCCGGTCCGCCGGCGGCGCCAGCGGGTCGGCCGGGATCGCCGTCACGACCGGCACCAGGTACAGGTCGTCGTCCAGACCTCCGCCCAATCCGGAGGGCAGCGTGATTTCGTAGTGCCCCGCGCCGGTCGGGACGATGGTGTCGTCGGTGGCAGTGGCGTCGCCGATCAGCGTGCCGTTCTGGTTCGGCTTCCCCTTGAACAACTCCACGCGATAGTGGTCGATGTCCGTCTCGTCGCCGATCACGTCCCACCCCACGGTGAAGGCGTCGGCGGGCTGGTGCTCGGGTCCGACGAACTGAATGTTGTCGACCTGGTAGGGATCTCCCAGAGCCGGGATGTCGTCCGGCAGCGGCAGCACGTCGTCGAGCCAGCCCAGGAAGACGCCGAACCAGAGGTCCATCGGCCCCCAGCCCGGGTCCCAGAAGCCGGGATCGATCGGGAAACCGCCAGGGAATCCACCGGGAAATCCGCCCGGGAACCCACCACCGGGGAATCCTTCGCCGGGGAACAGTTCCGGCAATCCCATGTCACCGCCGGCAAAGCCGTCGTCTGTCGGGAAGTCGAACCCCGGATCAAGCGGGTCGGGCTCCGGCGGAGGATAGTTTTCGGCCGACTCCTCCGGCAGCGGCAGCGCGCCGCCGTTGTCGGGATCGAGGGCGATCCCGCGTCCCGCTTCCCAGAGCGTCGTCTCCCTGAGGTTTGGAGTGTTGACGACAACAGCGCCGTCTTCGCCGAAGTGCGCTGGCGGGATCACGCGCACGGCTTCCAACGACCGGCGGTCGAGCGCGTTCGCGTCGCTGTCGTAGACGATGCGCCCGTCAATCTCCACGACGATCCGCTGCGGGTGCCAGCGATCCGGCGCCGCGGCGGCCGCGTGCGGCGCCGCCAGCATCCCGACGCCGAATCCGCGCAGGTCGGCCGCCGTCAGCGGACCGGCTTGCAGGTCGAGTCCCATGCGCTGTGGTCCCGAACCGTCCGTGAGCGGATCGGCGGGCGATGAGACCAGGTATCGATGGCCGCCCGTGTGGAAGTAAACACAGTTGTCGGTCCTGGCATTCGCGTGATCGGCCGTGAACAGTGTCACCGCCGCAGACTGCACCGACGGCTTCGCGCGTCCCGGTCCGCGGAAGTCGGGTTCCACATACCACGCCATGCGGCCGTCGAGTTGGGCCGCCAGCCGGGCCGCTTCCGCCCGCAGCGGATCGAGCGCCGCGTCGACCTCCGCCAGCCGCGCCCGATCGGCGTCCGTTGCCAGACCGACATCGATCAATGACCGCAACTCGGCGCGTTCCGCCTCAAGCGGATGCATTTCGGTTTCCAGCTCTGTCAGGCGCAGCCGGGCGGCGTCGCTGGCGTCGCGGGCATTCGCCCCGACATGGTCGTTGGCCGCGAAGAGCCGCCCGTTGACCTGCACCTCATAGCCGGCCAGCACCCAGGCCCGTGCGCCGGGACTGCTGAACCCGATTCGCTCAATGTCCGAAACGGTCACACCCGTCAACAACAGCGGACTCGTCCGCAGCACGTCCTGACCCGGCTCGCCGTCAACGCGAAACGTGAATGTCGCGCTGTCACCGGCCCGGAGCGGCGCGGCGATTGTGGCTTCCTGAGGAATCGCACCAGAGGCAGGCTTATCCCCGCCGGCAGCCCCCGCGTGCAGCCACAACGGGAAACCGAGCCCCAGATCCAGTGCGATTGGTTCATCGGGATCGTCCCCGGCCCCGATTGTGATGCGGACGGTGATCGACTGGATGGTCTCGTCAGGTGGAAAGTCCTGACCCACCACCAGATCGCCGTACAACGTGGACAACGAGTATCCCACCAGCAGCAGGCCCGTGATCGCTGCGAGAATCTTTTTGGAATGGCCGGTCATGGCTGTTCCCTTTCGGCTGGGCAGAAGGCTGAGTTGCATCGGGGACGGTCGAACCCGTCCAATCGGGAATTGCCCTCCGCGGCGTCTGCGGACAGGAATTCTGGAAATATTTCCGTGGACGTGAGCGGGCCCCCGTCGTCGCCGCGCATGCGCCGCGGGCACTACGCCGACCGAGTGTGCCAACAGCACTTCCGAGAAATGCGCCGAATTCCTGTCCGGTTTTCGCGGCGCTGACCATTCCCGCCTTGAACGACCGCTCGCGGGTGCTCGGCCGCCAATTCCGACGGCGGCGGCCCGCGACGGCCCTCACCTGACGCCTCTGCCGCCACGATCGTCGTGCGCGGCCGTCAGTGCATTGTTCCGATCAAGGGAGGATTGCCATGAAAGCTCGTTACGCCCTCGCCTCGATCTGCACCGCGCTTG
>CAZWGW010000110.1:0-13611 GCA_964633565.1 uncultured Planctomycetaceae bacterium | reverse complement strand
GACCGTGAGGTCGCGCGATGCCAGCTTGTCCGGATCCAGCCAGACGCGCATGCTGTAGTCCTGCTGCCCCATGACGAGCAGGTCGCCGACCCCTTCCAGACGGGCGATGGCGTCCTTGAGCTGGATGGTGGTGAAGTTGCTCAGGTACAGCGCGTCAGAGTACGGCCGACCGGTCGACGGGTTGTCCTCAGAGACCAGGCTGATGCACAGCAGGATGTCCTGAGACCGTTTTTTGGTGGTCACGCCGATGGACCGCACCACTGTGGGAAGCGACGGCTCGGCAATGGCAACGCGATTCTGCACCAGCACCTGCGCCATGTTGACATCGGTGCCGATCTCGAAGGTGACGTCCAGGGTGTAGGAGCCGTCGTTGTTGCTCTGACTGGACATGTACATCATCTTCTCGACCCCATTGACCTGCTGCTCGATCGGCGCTGCCACGGTGTCGGCCACCACCTGGGCGTTGGCCCCGGGGTAGACGGCGGACACCCGGACCATCGGCGGCGTGACTTGCGGGTACTCGGCGACGGGCAGCAGCCCCGCCGCGATACCCCCGAGCAGGAGGATCACCACGGAGAGCACACATGCCAGGACCGGGCGGTCGATGAAGATACGGGCCAGCATGACAGTTCTCCTTCAGGGCTTGGCCGCGACCTTGGCCGGGTCAACCGTTGTGCTCACCATGCCGACCTTCGAGGTCGGCATGGGCACAAGGTTCGCCTCGACCGTCACGCCTGACCGGACCTGCTGCAGGCCGTTGACGATGACGCGGTCTCCGGGCTTCAAGCCCTCGGTGATCTCCCGCAGGCCGTCGTGCAGTGCGCCAAGACGGACGGGACGGGAGACCACCCGGTTATCCCCGTCCACGACGTAGACGACCTTCTGCCCCTGGTCCGTGTCGATCGCGCGTTCGGTGACGAGCAGGGCATTGTGGGGGTCGCCGATGGGGACGTGGACTCGGGCGAAATAGCCGGGTAAGAGTGTCTCGTCCTCGTTCTCAAAAACGCCGCGCACCTTCAGCGTGCCTGTCCTCGGGTTGACCTGGTTGTCGACGAAATTGATGACTCCCCGGTGGGGGTGCCCCTCCTCATTTGCGAGGCCGAGCCACACGGGGATTACGACCTTGTCGGGCGTTCCGGCCTTGCCCTCACGAATCAACTGCTTGACGCGGAGCACCGTGCGCTCATCCACGTCGAAGTAGACGTAGATGGGGTCCACCGAAACGATCGTGGTCAAAAGCGTGCCGCCCAACCTCTCCCCGGCTTGGATAAAATTGCCGGCACTGACGAGGTTTCGACTGATTCGCCCCGAAACAGAGGCCGTCACGGTCGTGTATTCCAGGTTCAGCTCGGCGATCGCCAAGGCCGCGCGTGCCGAAGTTTCCGCCGCCATCGCCGACACGACTGCGGCGTTCGCAGACGCAATGCCGGAAATGGCGCTTCGCACGTCCGCTTCCACCATACCGAGCTCCGATTGTCGCTCATCGAACTCCTGCTGGGTCATCGCCTGTTGCGAGAGCAATTTCTCGGCACGTGCTTGCCGTTTACGCTTATTCTCCAGATCCGCGTCGGCTCGGGCCTTCGCTGCTTCGGCGCTCTCAATCTGGGACAGGGCATGCTTGTATTCGGCCTGGGCTTGCTCAAGCTGAGCCTTCACACGGTTGAGTTCACGCACGAAGGGCCGCTGATCGATGACAAACAGCACGTCGCCCTTCTTGACAAGTGAACCTGCTTCAAAGTGGACTGATTCCAGATACCCGTCAACGCGCGCACGAACTTCGACGGAGTCAACTGCCGCGAGCCGGGCGGTGAATTCGGCATGGTCAGTCACGGTGCGCTCGACCGGTTGGCTGACCATCACAGACGGTGGCGCTGCTGCAGGAGGCGGCGGCATGTGCCGTGAACAGCCGACAAGCGTCACACTCACGATGCTCGCCAACGCGACATTCCAAATGTGAGATGCGAGGCGGTTCATGATGGAAAAAGCTCCTTTCCAATCGCCACGGGGCAATCACGGGAGGTTTGCGGACGAGATGCCCCATCCAAGCGTCGAAGTTTCGGGCTGGATGGCGGTATGCATCTGTGATGCCAACGCCTTGGTTGAGTTCTAAGCCGTGTCGGCCACTGCAGGCTGATGCTTTTGCACGCACAACAGCGACGTCGGTCCGGCCGACCAGCGAGGTCAGACGGAAAATCGCGCTGTGCGACCTTGCACGTCCCTGTGCGAATCGGCGCGCATCTCTGCGCACGGACTGCGGGATGGTTCGCCGGACGCTCTCGTTGACAGGCGAGTCTTCCCCACGCCAGTTCGGATGAATCCGAATGCCCGGCGTCGCTGAGGCGAGCGGCATTTCCCCTCGCCGCAATCCTGAGCGTGGCGGCGTTTCACCGGTCGCACTAAAATCGTCAATGGTCCACATCCTGGTTTCGGCTTGCTCGCATGAACGAGGCACACACCACAGCCATCGTCCAGCACTACCTTGACGAGCTGGCTGGTGATACGCCCCCGGAGCCGGCCGTTCGCGCCCTCCTCGACCGCTCTGTCCAGCGACTGCACCAGCTCTGCGCTGCAATGCTGTATCGGAGCTATCCACGTTTGACGCGGCCGCCCCTCAATTTTCAGTCAGAGGAGATGCTCAGTGCGGTGGTCGAGCGGTTGCTCAAGGCGCTGCGCCAGGTGCACCCGCGAACCGTCCGCGAGTTCTTCGCCCTGGCCAGCCAGCACATGCGGTGGGAACTGAATGAAATGGCCCGCCGCTTAGATGAGCAACCGGCCGCCGGGGAGTTGTGCGAAGGGCTGGCGATCTCGCCCGTCAGCAGCGACACGGGGCTTACGCCAGACTCCCGCCGCATGCTCGCCGCGATCGCCGACTTGCCGGAGGCTGAGCGGGAGGCATTCGACTTGGTGCGGATTCAGGGGCTGACGCAGGCCGAGGCCGGGCAGGTGATCGGAGTTTCGGCCGCGACGGTGAACCGCCGGCTGAACCGGGGTCTGCAATTGTTGGCCGAGGCCCTGAGCGACCTCCGCCCGGAAATTCGCGGGCAAGCCCCGGGTTGAGGCTTGTCGACGGAGCGAATCACGATGCGTGGACGTCCCCTTGGCGCCCAGAGGGCGGCTCGATGACCGACAACGCGCGGTTGCAGCAACTCCTCGACGAGCTGTTCGACTCGCAATCCACACCGGAAGAGGTGTGCGCCTCCTGCCCCGAACTGCTGCCCGAGGTTCGCCGGCGCTGGAGACAAATCCGCCGCGTCCAGGCTGACATCGACGCGCTGTTCCCGGCTTCGTCGGAACACAGCACGGGCCCGCGGGCGCTTCCGCCGGCGGGCGCCGCCCCACCTGAAATCCGCGGCTACAAGGTGGAGGGTGTGCTCGGTCGTGGAGGCATGGCGGTCGTCTATCGAGCCTGGCATCAGCGCCTGCACCGGCCCGTCGCCCTGAAAATGTTGTTGGCCGGAGCCCACGCCCAGCCAGCGGAGCGGGAGCGGTTCGAGCGCGAAGCGGAGGCGGTGGCTGCTCTGCACCACCCCAACATCGTGCCCGTCTACGATGTGGGCGACGTGGGCGACCAGCCCTACTTCACGATGGAACTCGTCGAGGGGGGCAGCCTGGCGGAAAAGATCCAGGGAGTGCCGCAACCGGCTCGTCAGGCCGCGCCGCTGGTGGCCACGCTGGCCGAGGCGATCTCCGCGGCGCACCAGCGCGGCATCGTGCACCGCGACCTCAAGCCCGGCAACATTCTGCTCGCGGCGGACGGCACGCCCAAGGTCACCGACTTCGGCCTGGCCCAGCGCCTGGACGCCGGCGCAGGGCTGACGCTCAGCGGCGCCCTCGTCGGCACGCCGTGTTACATGGCCCCCGAGCAGGCCCAGGGGGATAAAGGCGCAATTGGGCCCGCGACGGACATCTACGCGCTGGGGGCCATTCTGTATGAGCTGCTGACGGGCCGGCCCCCGTTCCGCTCGGACACGGCGTCGGCCACGATCCATCAGGTGGTGAACGAAGAACCGGTGCCGCCGCGACGGCTCAACCCGCGGGTGCCGCGCGACCTGCAAACCATCTGCCTGAAGTGCCTCCATAAAGAACCTCACAGGCGCTACGCGGACGCACAGGCTCTGGCGGAAGACCTGCGCCGGTTCGAGCGCGGCGAACCCATCAAGGCACGCCCCGTAGGGGTGGTAGAACGCGCCGTGCGCTGGGTGCGACGCCGGCCGGCTCTCGCAGGTGCCTTGGCAATCGGTATTCTGCTGGCATCGGCCCTCGTCGTCACAGTTGTGTGGTGGCATGGGCAGCGTGCGGCGCTCGCGGCGACGGCTGTGGCATACGCCGAAGCGGACCTCGGCGAATCGGAGCGACTGCGGGACCAGGGGGAGTTCACGACCTCGGCCGCCGTACTGCAACGGGCAAGGGATCGGCTGGACGAATATGTGCCACCTCAGCTCCGCGATCGCCTTCGGACGGAGGTTGACACGCTGGAGCTTGTCACGCGGCTGGACACGATCCGCCTGCGCCGCTCGGTCCTGCCTGGTAAGGACTATGAAATGGACACGGCGCAAGCCGACCGAGACTACGAGGAGGCGTTCCGCTCGGCAGGGCTGGGTACTGATCAGGAGGAGGCGAGAGTCGTCGCCGTTCGGGTCGGCAACTCGCCGGCCCGCAAGGCCCTCGTGGCCGCGCTGGATGACTGGGCGGTGTGCACACCTGACTCGCGCCGTCGCGCCTGGCTGCTTCGGGTGGCCCGGCTGGCGGACCCCGACCCGTGGCGCGACCGCCTTCGCGACCCGAACCCGGAGGCGTGGTCCGACCGGGCGAGGCTCGGCGAACTGGCCCGGGAGGCGCCGGTGGCGCAGGAGTCGGTGCAGTTGCTGGTCGCCTTAGGGGTCCGCATCCAGAAGGCAGGCGGAAGGGAGGACGCGATCGCCTACTTGCGGCGGGTGCAGCAGGCCCATCCTGAGGATTTCTACGCCAACAACATGCTGGGCGACGCGCTCTTCGATGTGGGCGAATACGGCGACGCCGTCGGGCACTTCCGGGCGGCGCTGGCTGTCCGCCCTGGCTCGACGATCGCCTGGGCCAACCTCGGCGTTTCGCTTTCGCAACTGCAACGGTGGGACGAGGCCCGTGTTGCCTTTGAGGAATCTCTCCGCATCGACCCAGACAACGGCTGGGCGCACATGGGTTTCGGCGAGGTGCTGCGCCACGAGGGTCACACCGACCAGGCGATTGAGCACCTGGAGCGCGCCCTTTCCCTGGTCAATTCGTCGAGCAGGCTGCACAGAGAACTTGCCTTCGCGCTGCAGGACCAGGAGCGGTGGGGAGAGGCCATCACCCACTTTCGGGCGGCCGTTGCCTTTCAACCCGATGCGCCCTGGCTGCAGTACGACCTTGGCATGGCCCTGAACAGCCCGGGCCACCAGGACGAGGCGATCGAGCACCTCCGCAAGACCCTGGACCTCGACCCAAGATATCCGGCGGCCCGCGTGAACCTCGCCCGCATCCTGTTCGATCGGGGCCGGGCGGACGAGGGGATCGCGGAGCTGCGGCGAGCCATCGAACTCGACTCGAATGACACCGTGGCGCGAGCCGAACTGCGCAGGGCGCTGGCGCGCCTCACGCGATGGCAGGAAGTACAAGCCGCGTGGCGGGAGGAGCTTGACGCTGGCCCCCCCGAGCACGACGTCTGGTTCGGTTACGCCGAGTTGTGCCTGTTTCTGGAGGACGAAACAGAGTACCGCCGCGCCCGTCACGACCTGCTGACTCATTTTGGCTCCACCACACACCCGGAAGTCGCCGAACGGACCGGACGCGCCTGCTTGCTGCTACCGGCGCCAGAAGAGGAAATACGGCCAGCCGTCGCGCTCACGGAGCGCGCTGTGTCCGCCGGGCGGTCGGGCCGCGAGTTTGCGTACCCGTATTGCCTGTTCGCCGAGGGCTTGGCGCGGTATCGGCAGGGCCGGTTTGACGAAACCATCGAACTGATGAACGGCGAAGCCGCCTCCGTCATGGGGCCGAGTCCCCGGCTCATCCTGGCCATGGCGCTGTACCAGAAGGGCCAGCAGGAAGAAGCTCGTAAGACGCTGGCGGCGGCCGTCGACTCCCACGACTGGAGCGCGACCGAGGCGATCGACCACGACGCCTGGATCGCCCACATCCTCCGCCGCGAGGCCGAAGCGCTCATCGTCCCGGACGTGGCCGGCGTCAGATCAGCCCCGTGAGCCGCTCCGCCACATTTGTTACACGGCACTCCGAGCGCGGCCAATGACACGTCGGCGCAGTTCATGATGGCCGTCGACCTGGAGGACATGATCGACCCGGTGCTGATCCGTGGCGCCCGAGATCTTCGTGTATCTCGTCCGGCTCGTTGACGGTGGTCATCTGCTGCCGCGGGCCAGGGTAAAGTTGCAGTTGGGCGGTGTGGTCCCCGATGTCCAGCACGTACCGGAACTGGCCGGCCTGCTGACCCGGGATTTGACGCTGGATCTGTTTGAAAAACCACCCCACCGTGAGCGGATCCGCGAAGAAGCGGTTCGGCTGGCCTCGCAGAATCCGCATTGGACGCAGCGCCAGATCGCGAGTGCATTGGCAGAGAAACCCACCACCACGGTCGTGCAGCAGGCGCTCGCCATGGATCGAAGGATGCGGGAGTTGGGTTTGGAAAGTCCGAGGGCCACCGCGCTTTTCCCACGCCGCTCGCAGCGTTTGCGGTGACGGCGTACCGCGGCGGCCGCCGTGTCGGGAATCACCGAAATGGAAAAGACGTTACGTCCCGGTACTGCCAGATCCGCACAGGAGTCGTCGTTGAGCGACTGGATCATTGGGATAATGATGACAGGTGCTGGCGCGAAGTCCTGGTTGAGGATCGAAAAGCGACTCCCGCGCAAATCGCGGCGATTCGAGTCGACTCTTGCGACTGGCTCGCGTCGCTGCCGCGCCGCAATCGGCGAATTGCCGAGTTGCTCGCGGTCGGAGAAGCAACGTACGTAGTGGCATCCCGATTCCGGCTCTCACGCGGCCGGATCTCACAACTTCGGGTCGAATTGCACGACGACTGGGTCATCTTCACCTCCGACGTGCGCCAAACTGAACGTGAAGAATGACTCGCCCGTTGCACGCTGTTTGCGAGGTAGTTTGCGACGGTCTCGATTCTCCATGCGATGCGCCGTCTGCAGCAGCGCGATTGTGCGACAGCCGGCTCCAGTCGCATTGGACGGAATTGGTCTGATAGACACGATGCGACGCCTGTTGCTGTGGACAGCCATTGATTGCCGCCGCGGTCTTCCGCAAAGGCAGTGCCGCATGTCGAAGTGCCGCAGGGACGATCCACAATAGGCGACTGCGAATGCTCGTCTGAGACATATTGTCTGTCAGCAGCCAACAACAAATTCGTCATGCGATCGTTGAGCACCCGCGCTGACTGCTCGACGACCACAAGTTCCCGGCGCCGCGTGTCATCGCGTTGCGCGCGCCTTCGCGCAATCAATGATAATTCAATTGCAAGTGAATACAGTTAGACCGGCTCTTAGAGCATCGTGTACGAAGTTGCCGTCCTCAATCGGAGCAGTGAGCGATGTCGGCAGCGACGGCACGAACAGCAACCGGGTCAGACCAGGCATCCGGTGCGGGACCATCTTTGGTTCGGATCGACGAATTCAGTCGACGAAAAGGAGTGCCGATTCCGACGCTGCGCCGCTGGGTGCGCGACGGAAGGATCATCTACTACCAGCCAGGCGGCAAGGGGGGAGTTTTGTACTTCCCGCTGGATGCCATCGAACGCGGAGCAGCGGCATCTGACAGCGCTGATCAAGTCGATACTACCGAACCACTGCCCGGGCGTCGGCCACTGTGGATGGATACGTCGGAACACGTTGAAACGCTATCGTGCCGTCCGCGACAAGCACACCGCGTTCTGCGGCAAGCACAACCTGGTGCATTGGAACCAGTTCGGAAAACGCGAGACGGAGCGATACGGCGGATGGCTTGTTCGCAAAGGCTACGCAGACCGGACCCTCTACTTCGAGTTGACACTCATCAAATCCGTCATCCTCTGGTTGATCGACGCGGGGCATCTTCCCGATTCGGCGCGGTTCAAGTTGAAACTCCAGCGACCACAGGGCACCGACACGTATTGTTACACGCAGGAGCAGGTAAGCGCCATGATCGAGCACTGCCGGCGGCAGCAGAAGTTGCATTGGATGGCGATCGTCATCACGGCGCTCGCGTGCACGGGGCTCAGGATTTCCGAACTGGCGACGCTCCGACTTTCAGACGTTGACTTCGCCTCAAATGAAATCACCTTGACCGATGAACGGGGGAGTAGTCGGCGCAAGAAGATCGGCACAGTCCGTACAACCAAGGAGCGCCGCAGCCGCGTCCTGCCGATCAACCCGCGACTGCGGCAGGTGCTGATCGACCTGCCGCGTCACGTCGACGGGCGGCTGCTGCACGGCCCGCGCGGCGCCAAGCTGAAGCCGAGCCGCGTCCTGAAGGTCCTGCTGCGCGACGTGATCGCTCCACTGAAGGAGCGGTTCCCAACACCTCCGGGCGAAATCGGATTTGAGCACGGTCGCGTCCATTCATTCCGACACTTTTTCGTCTCCGAGGCGTTCCGCCAAGGGGCGACCGACGGAGAGGTCATGGAATGGGTGGGGCATCGCGATTCGAAGATGGTGGCTCACTACCGGCATTTGCGAAAAGCAGACAGCCACCGCCGGATGGAGCAGATCGATTTCCTGGGCGGGGACCATCGTACGGATAATCAACACGACGTGATCCCGTCATGACGTGACACGATGACTCGTTCTGTTGAAGAAGAAGTTGACCCGCAGAACCACCGAACGAAGAATCGATCGCTCGGCGATAATAGTCCGGCCGGATCGACCGGCCGGACAAACCCTTTTCAACCCAGCACAGGAGGTGTCTGCCGCTCTGGATTAGCGGATTTGTCCCATTGATTGTCCCATTGACTGGGACAAACAAATCGGCCTTCTGCAAGTTGTGGCAACGTCACTGCTTGCGGGAGGCCGTGGAAATCAAGCGGAGAGGGGGAGATTCGAACTCCCGGTACCCGTGAGGGCACTCCGGTTTTCAAGACCGGTGCAATCGGCCGCTCTGCCACCTCTCCATTGCCTTTTCCAAAGGTATTTTCGTTGGATCAGGCTTCTCCGGATCGTTCACGCGATACCCGTTTGACATCCGGCAAGACGTGATCGTCGAAAAGTGACTCCCCCCGCCGATGTCGCTGCCGGGTGTCAGGACACCATCGAAACCTTGAGGTTCGGACGGAGCGCCATTCGAAAGTCTACCGTCTCGGCCCCGCCCCGCAAGCCGCGGAAACCCTGCGTCGGCACCGCCCTCTTCGGCCAGTTCGGCCGCCGGCCACGGGATGTGCCTGTTCGATCGTGGAAGCTGACCTCCGGCCAACGGACAGTCTGCGTGTGGACATCCGGAATTCAGGATCGTACCAGATCTCCGCCCGATGCAGTACGATAGGCTTGGTTCTGCGCCGGACGCATGCATGTCCTACCGATCGATCAAGCGGCTGCTCGGAGAAACCGGACTGGAGGTCAAGTGCCGTCTGCTGTTCGGCACGGGGCTGCTGGTGCTCATCACGGTCAGTTATTACTTCTATTCGCAGCTCAATCTCGGCATCGTGCGGGAGTTGCAGCACGAGCGATACCAGCAGTTGATCGTGGTGAATCTCACGTCCACGCATTGGAAGCGTTCCGGGGATGTCGAGTTCGCGGAGACGATCAACAATGCGACCAACAGCATGAAGCCGAAAAACTTCAAGGAGTATAAATGGAAGTTCATTCCGGTTAACTACGACGACCCGGACTACACCGCGGCGATGCGCCCGAGCACGCCGGCCGAAGCGGACGCCTACAAGCTGGTCGTGAACCAGCGGCAGGAATCCGTCGTCCGCCGCGACGAGTCCACGGGCATGTATGAGTACTACGCGCCGGTCCGCGAGGAGGAGGCGTGCCAGCGCTGCCATCGGCCCGCCCCCGACCGCAGCGGTCCACCCCCCTACGCGGACGGCGGATTGTATGGCATGGCCAAGATCAATTTCCCGCTGGAAGAGACCGACAAGCAGATCGGCTACAACAACGCGATCCTTGTGGCCATGGCGATTGTGACGTCCGTCATTGCCATCGTTGCGGCGGCGATTATCGTGCGATACGTGATCGTCAAACCCGTGCAGCACCTGAATCAGGTCAGTGAGGCCATCGCACATGGCGACCTGGACCAGCGGGCCGACATCCGCACCGGCGACGACTTCGAGGAGTTGTCCCACGCATTCAATCGCATGCTGCGGCATCTCGTCACGATCCAGGACGAACTGCGGCAGGTCAACACCAACCTCGATGCCAAGGTCGACGAACTGGCCCAGGTCAACCTCAGCCTGCACGAGATGAACAAGCTCAAGAGCGAGTTCCTCGCGACGATGAGTCACGAACTGCGGACGCCGCTCAACAGCATCCTGGGGTTCAGCGACGTGCTCGGCACGGCCGACAACCTCAATGAACGGCAGAAGAAGTACCTGGGCAATATCCGCACGTCCGGACAGCACCTGCTGGCGCTGATCAACGACATTCTGGACCTCGCCAAGATCGAGGCCGGCAAGATGGAGTTGCACATCGGCGACGTCGTCGCGCGTGACCTCATTGAGCGGATCACCGCGTCGCTGCTGCCCCTGGCCGAGCGGAAGAACATCGACCTGCAGTGGGACGTCGATCCGGACGTGCCGGTACTGCGGCAGGATGCAGGAAAGCTGCAGCAGGTCCTGAACAACCTGCTGTCCAACGCGGTGAAATTCACGCCGGAAGGAGGTCGCATCCGCGTCCGCGGCATGTCGGAGGGGGACGGGTTTGTCGACCTGGTCGTGGCGGACACCGGGATTGGCATTCCGCTCGAGGACCAGGCCCGGATTTTTGACAAGTTCCGCCAGGGACGGAATGTCGCCGGACAGCACGACGCGCTGGCGCGCGATTACGAAGGGACGGGACTGGGGTTGTCGATTGTGAAGGAACTCTGCAAGCTGCTTGGCGGAGAGATTACCGTCGCCAGCGAGTTCGGCAAGGGGAGCACGTTTACGGTCCGCGTACCGGTCGCCATCGAGGCGCCGCTGCTGGACCAGGACGACCTCGGACGACCGGAGACGATCGAGTTCCGCAGACCGCGCGCCGCATCGTGACGCGCCTTCCCGGCACCGCGACGCCGTCCCCGATACCGGCTCGCCATCAGGGGAGCCGCTTCACGCGGATGTTCCGGTAGTAGACGGTGCTGCCGGGGTCGTGGCCCTGCAGCGCAAACGTGCCGCTCCCGAGCCGGCGCTCAAACTCGTCAGAAAACGCCGGCTGATTCTCGGGCTCTTCATGGTCGACGACGACCTTGTCGTTGAGGGAAATCGTGATGTGGCGGCCCTTGACGACGACATGTTCGGTCCACCACGTGTCGTCCGGGATGTGCTGTTCCGTGACATCGACGATCCCGTACAGGCTGCCGCTCTTTTTCGGGTCCGTGTCGTAGGTGTTATTGACCTGCGCTTCATGCCCGTATTTCGGCCAGCCGGTCTCCTGGAACCGCGAGTGGAAATAGATGCCGCCGTTGCTGTGGGGCGCGGCCTTCACCTCGACCTTGAGTTCGAAGTTGACGAACGGCTTGTCGTCCCCCACGTAGAAGATGTGACTGCGCTCTCCGTGAGCGACGAGCATTCCGTCCTGCAGTTTCCACGTGTCGGGTTGTTCGTTGATCTTCCAGCCCTCGAGCGACTTGCCGTCAAAGATCGTGACCCAGCCCGGGCCGTCCGGTTCGGCAGCGCCCGCGGCGGCGCAAACGAGCAGGACCGGAACGATCTTTGACCAGCGGGGGCAGGTACGCATCATCGGTCATTCCTCAGGTTGCAAAGTTGCGCGGCGGGGCAGTGATCGTCTCGCATCGCGAATTGCCGCACAGGAAGTGGCAGCGGGTTGCCTGAATATGGCGATCTGTCAGGCGGACTGCAACGGAGTTGCCGCGTCAGTCATCCCGGAACCGCTCCTCCGTCCAGGG
Source organism: uncultured Planctomycetaceae bacterium (assembly GCA_964633565.1). GTDB lineage: Bacteria > Planctomycetota > Planctomycetia > Planctomycetales > Planctomycetaceae > CAZWGW01. Next base: position 1,560 of record CAZWGW010000110.1, on the reverse strand, counting down.
GTCTCCGCGGTCGTGGTAGCCCCCCTGTTCCCAGTACCCCGATTCGTCCCTTGCTGACAGTTCCACACCCTTCACCCACTTGGCGCTCTTCCACGCGTAGAGTTGCGGCACGATGAGGCGCACGGGGCCGCCATGGTCCGGGTCGAGCGGCTGGCCGTCATGTGTGTCGGCAAAGAGCGCGTCTTCGGCAAGGTAGTATTCGAGCGGCAGATTCGTCGTCCAGCCGCCGTCGTATCCGAGCGGCAGGGCGAAGCGCGCCTCGGGCTTCACGCCGGCACGGTTCATGATCTCGCGTGTGGACACCCCTTCCCACACGTTTCCCAGCCGCGACCAGCGGGTCACGCAGTGGAAATCGGCGAACACCTTGACCCGCGGTAACGAGCGGAACTCGTTCCACGCCAATGCGAGCGGTCGTTCGACAAGTCCGGTGATTTCGAGTCGCCAGGTCTCGGTGGGGACTTGCGGCACCGAACCGTAATGCAACACGGGCCACTTGCGGGTGCGCGCCTGGCCCGGCGGAATGCGGCGCTCCCGCCGCGTGTCGGAACTGATGATGACGCCGGCAGGCATGTCGGCCGGGGCCAGTGGGGCGCCGCCCTGATACTTGGGGTCCTGGTGTTCTGACATCGCGACATTATACCGTCCACCGAAGCGTATTGACCCTCTCTTCCGCAGGAAATAAACTTCAGCCGCACGGGTGGTTACGGCGATGCTCCGCGCCGGCCACTCCGCGGATGTGGGGGACTTCACTGCTGCGGCACATCCTCTTCCATCCGCTCCGTGCATAAGATTCGAGGTTCGGGGCCGAACGACCATTTCGGCCCTCGGGAGCGGTTCCGGTACGGTTTCCGGGAGGGAAGCCGCCGGAGCGGCCAACTCAGTTTGAACGGACTGCGACGCACATGGAATTCTTTGATCGTCTCGGCGACTTCTTCACCGCGCTGACGGCGCTTGTTGAGCGACTGATCCGGGGGATCTTCGGCTCGTCCAACGAGCGCGAGATCCGCCGCATCGGGTTCGTCCGCGACAAGAACGGCGACTCGGTCGCCCCTGGCAGCATTCTCGACCGCATCAACCAACTCGAGCCGGAACTGGAGAAGCTCTCCGACGCCGAACTCAAGGAGACCGCGTCGAAAATGCGCGCGCGGCTGGCGGACGGCCAGACGCTCAACGACGTACTGCCGGACATGTTTGCCGCGGTGCGCGAGTCGGGGAAACGCTACCTCAAGATGCGGCATTACGACGTGCAGATGGTCGGCGGCTACGTGCTGCACACCGGGCGGATTGCCGAAATGGTGACCGGCGAAGGGAAGACGCTGGTCTCCACACTGCCGGCCGCCCTGAATGCACTTTCCGGCCACGTACACATCGTCACCGTGAACGACTACCTCGCCAAGCGCGACATGGAATGGATGGGCCCCTGCCACATCGGGCTTGGTCTCAAGGTCGGCGCGATTCAGTCTCAGATGGACCCCGGCGAGCGGCAGCCGCAGTACAAGTGCGATATCACCTACGGCACCAACAACGAGTTCGGGTTCGACTACCTCCGCGACAACATGA
>CAZWGW010000109.1:0-13643 GCA_964633565.1 uncultured Planctomycetaceae bacterium | reverse complement strand
GCGTCCAGCACGCGCGCAATGTTCGGGTGGTCCATCAGCGCCAGCGCCTGCCGCTCAGATTCGAACCGCGCGATGACCTCGGCGGTATCCATCCCGGGTTTGATGATTTTCAAGGCGACCAGGCGGCGGACAGGCTGTTCCTGCTCAGCCATGAACACTACGCCGAACCCACCTTCGCCGATCTGCTGGAGCAGCTTATACGGACCGATGATCGTCCCCGGGCCGTCTGTGACCGGCCGGTAGGTCAGCGTGGCGCTGCCGATCGGAGCGATCGGTGCGTCGATAAACGCGGCCGCTTGCTGATGCCGCGCCAACAAGTGCTCGATCCGCTGGCGCAGATCCGAGTCGCCAGCGCAGGCATGATCCAGAAACGCAGCGCGCTCGGTTGGGTCCGTTCGTTCCAGGGCCGCGATGAAAAGGGACTGTTCGTTCACGTCAGTTACAGGCAGGGTGGTGCAAATTGGGCTCCCTCACACCATGCGACATTTGGTCCCAGGTTGCGCACAGAATTCAGGAAAAAGGTTCCTGAGCACTGTGTTATCCGCAATCATCCCCGATTTCCTCCAGCAACCAGGCCCGCGCGTAGGCCCAGATCTGATTGGCTTTGCGCGGCGAGATTGCCAGCAGCGATGCCGCCTCGGCGTTGCTGAATCCCGCAAAGTATCGCAGCTTGACGAGTTCCGCCGCCTCAGGGTTGATTGACTCGAGTCGGCCCAGCGCGTCATCGAGCACCGTCAACTGGTCTGGTCTGACCGGCGCAGCAAGCTCCTGGTCATCAAAGTTGCGCCGAACATGGTCGCCACCATGTTTCAAACGTCCCCTGCGCCGTGCTGCATCCACGAGAATTCGGCGCATCGCCTCGGCGGCCGCGGCAAAGAAGTGCCGTCGACTGTCCCATCGTTGTACCTCTTTGACGTCGACCAGCCGCAAATACGCTTCGTGGACGAGCGCCGTCGGCTGAAGTGTATGGTGTGCCGCTTCGTGTCCCATCTTTTGTGCAGCGAGCCGGCGCAGCTCGTCGTATACGAGCGGCAACAACTCTACGGCAGCAGACGGATCGCCTGATTCAATTTGCCGCAAGATCTGCGTGACGTCGCTCATGGCGACATTCAGAATACGGTGTAAATTGACGTGGGACCACGATCGGACCGCCACATTGGCGTCGCGTCGGTCCACTTCGCCAATCGAGCGACTGGCTGCGACTGACCCGACGAGACTCCGCCGGGTAAGTCTGGCGCGCTTCGGTCCGACACGCGTCCGACACACCTATGCCGTTCGGCCGGCAGCCACCTGCTTCGGTGAAATCGTCTGCAGCTTGAGTAAAGTCTGAAACGTGTGGCGGGGCCGTACGCTTGAGAATGCTTGTTCGACAGCGTGCGTCGACCGCCTCTCGACGTGGAACAGCCCAATTCGGTGGACTATCCTCGGCGGCAGTCGTGACGCCTCTCGCGTCCAGTTTTCAAATCAATTCGCGCACACGGACCGGACGCGATGGACGGCAGGAGGCGCAGTGTGCCGCAGGAGGGGAGGATCGTGCATTGAGGCAAGCACCGGCGGCGCTGGAGCTTGCCGATGCCGACGACTCTCAGGACAGCAGTGGCTAACTACCTCCGTTCCGGCAGCCCCGCGCGGGGAACGCGGGCCGAGTACCACACAACCGTCAGGAAATGGCAACAGTGGGGGCAGGGAGTCCCTCTTGAGAAACTCGGACGCAGGGAAATCCGCGACTTTCTGGATTGGGTCTACCAGCGTGCCGTCGCGGAAGAAGGAACGAATCCAGGGCGCACGGCAAACAAGGCGCGCGACCATTTGCGTGCCGTTATTTCCTGGGCCTGGGACCAGGAACTGATCGAGACGCCGCCGCGATTCCCCAAACCGAGACCACAGCGGGACGTCGCTGGCCGGCACTACTTGACCAAGGCCGAGATCAACGCCCTTTACTTCGGTACGCACCGGATGCCGCGACCCCGCGGTTGGGACCAACCGATTCCCGTCGGGCGGTATTGGCGCTCTGCCCTCGTCCTGTTCTTCAACTACGGCCTCGACACGGGGACGGTCTGGAAGTCGACGCCGGATCACGAGTCGATCCTTTGGCGGCACATCTCGTGGAGCCGGCAGTCACCAGACGGCCAAGCGAAAGTCGAATCACCCTGGGGCTGGCTGTTCTATCGTCGGGTAAAGACCGGCAAGGCGTTCTATCGGCCGATGAGCCGTGTGGTCCACGCACACCTGAAGTGCCTTGCACCAGAGAACCCGCAGCCCGATCAGCCGGCTTTCCTGGGCGGAGGATCGCGCCCGAACGTGCGCTTCCGGGAACTGTGTGAACTCGCGGGCATCAAGCCGAAGAGGAACCTGGAGACAGGCCAGGACGAGCCCTGGATGCTCAAGGACCTGCGCAAGACGTGCGCCACGTACTACGACGAACATGTCCCAGAGTCGTCGATCGAGATTCTCGGCCATTCGGTCGGCGGAATCACGTATCGCCACTACGCCCACCGTGCCCCGCTGGCATTCAAGGCGATCATGACGCTGCCGCAACCCTCGGCATTCACGGCGCTGACCCGGGGATTCGACGGCGAGTGCCCTTGCTGCCGTCGGCAGTTTGCCGATGATACGGCAAGGTCGTGAACGCCGACGCGCGCAGCGACTCCGCAGTTGATTGCCCCGATCGTGTCCACCAGCGTTGGCAGCGATGCGAAAGTCGTCTCACGTTGCCGTCGTGGTGCTTCGAGCATTGAATCCACTCTGCAGTACTGGGGAATACTGACCCGGCAACCCCAGTCATTCTGTTGATCTTACGACCAACTCTTCCGCTTCTCGTCGCAGCAGTTCGGGAATCAGCAGGTCCTGTTCGAGGCGCTCGCCGTGGAGGCGCAGCGCATGCGCTCGCCGGGTAAGACGCCATCGGTCGGCTGACGTTCAATGAACCGGCTGTAAAAGTTCGCGCCTGGATCTTCGGTTCTGGCTAAATGCGTAGCGAACGTATTCTCCCTTGTCGCCGCCAGCTACGGCGCATCCTCCATGTGCCGCTTCCGATCGGGAAGGATCAGTTTCTCAGCTTCGCGGAGCAGGGCCCCAGCGAAGAGCTGATCCTGATTGTTGACCTCCTCGAAGGTGTGGCGGCGGTTCGTAGTTTCACGGCTTGGGCTCCGTCGTCTTGCTGAGCAGCCCCTCCGCCTCACGGCGGAGGATTTCGGGGATCAGCCAGTCGTGCTCGACTCGGCCGTCATTGAGCAGTGTGGATCCGTTGAGTTTCCCGTCCTCTTGCCATGAGAGATGAGCCTCACCGGCCATGAGCACCTTCAGTTCATCGAGTGCACTTCTAGCTCTGGCCGTTTCGCCCTGTCGCGCCAGGATCAGTGCCTGGACGGAACGGGCCATCAGGCTGGGCATGGATCCGTCCGTCTCGTGGTCCTCCTGCAAGAATTGCAGTGCCTGTTCGACGGATTGGTGACCAGAGGCGAAATCCCCCCGGCGGCAGGCAAGGAGGGCTTTGGCCGACAGGAACCACTTCAACAGACCGCGTTCTTGGGTCGCCGTCACGGTGTCGAGAAACCTCGTGAGCAACGCATTGTCGAGAATGGGCTCGTGGTCCAGCAGCAGGGAGACCTTCACGGTCCGTTCCACGTCGTTGGCGATTTCCGAATCGGCAAACTGCTGCGCCATTCGAACGCAGTATTCGCGATGCTGGTCCATATCGCCGCTGTAGGCCCACAGCGATGCGGCGTCCATCCATGCAATGCTGTCGGCAGCGGGGTCGACGGCTGCGTTTTCGGCATAGTCGGCGGCAGCCTGGCTCCACCGGCCGGAACGGACATGGGAAGCTGCGCGAGCACGGAGGGCCTGTGCAAGGCTTTCCGCAGGTGTCCCCGGTTACCGGCGTTCCTCAATCAACTGATGATAGATTTGGACCGCGCGCTCCGGTTGATTCAACAATTCATGAGCCGCTATCAGACGGGCCCAGGGATCGGTCGTTTTCAGAGCGATCAGGCGGCTCGCTTGATGTGCGAATGCCTGGGGATCGTTGCTGATCGACAGGCGAAAACAACCCAGGTTCTGCAGTGGCCATTCCTGGTTCCCGGAGAATTGCATTTTCACAACCAGTTGGCTGCCAGCGGGGACTTCCAGCGGAGACTCCAGTGCATAAAAGGCGGTATGTGGCCGCCCTCCCCGCCCTCCGGTATTCCAATGGGTCGTTGACATTGGAAAAGCGGAATAGTCCGCCGTCGCCTCACTGAGAATGACTTGCTGAGTGACCCCGTCGGCTGTCTGTAAAGAGAGACTGAAATCGACCATGTCAAAATTGCCGCGGTCGCGCAACTCGTCTCGTCCCGGGCCGTTGTTGGGTAATGACTCATGAGTCAGCGCTTCCAGGCGAAGAGCAGAAACCCGCGTCGATTCTGGAATGTCCATGTTGAGGGAGTAATGGTCCCCCAATTGATTCGGACCGCTCGCCAGAATCGAACCATCTTCCAGCAGCGTCAGAGCCGCGCCCCCTTCGGATTTCATTTCCGTCGGCTTGAAGATCGTCCAATCGGTGGCATGTTCTGCCTCAGCCAGCAGCAGGTCCGCCAGGGAACCAGCCGCAAGTTCGTTGGGGGCGAGTTCGAACGACCGTTCCAGGTCGACGCGAGCGCTGTTGATCTCTCCCCGTTTCAGGAGAATCGAGCCGCGCGCGGCATGGGCCTGGGCGTCGGTTGTTCCCAGTGCAATGGCGCGATTCAAATCGGCCAGAGCGTGATCATGTTTATTGAACAGGAAGTACACCTGCCCGCGCTCGGCGAGCGCAGCCGGGTCGTCAGGATTGGAGGTCAGGAGTTCATTGGCCTCCTTCAATTCCGAACCGATGATCAGCTCTTCGGCCTGCTGTTTGAGTGCCAGGAACAGGACCGCGTCTTGCCACTCGTAATTCGGTGACAGCAGCCCACCATCGGCCGGTGTCTGAAATGACTCGTCGAGCGTCTTGTTCGCGGACGTCAGTGTTTTCCGTGCGCGGGAGATATCCCCCAGTTGAAAAGCAGCCATGGCGCCCAGAAACGGGAATTCCAGGCCGTCTGGATTCTCCTGAAATGCCCGATCCGCTTCGGCATACCTTCCCATGCGGTAGTCGATCGCCGCCGCGATGCGTGGCTGGTACCATTCCGGCAACCACTCCGTCAGCGTGATGAGCCGTTCACCTGCGTCATCGTCGAGCGGACGCGGGTCAAGCAGGGACATGTTGAGTACCCAGCGAACCTGATTTGCATCCGATCCGGGGGCCAAGTGCTGCCGCATCGTCGAAGCGACCTGGCGGAAGCGGTCGAGGTCGCCGGACATCAGGCCGATCAATGCCGTCTCCCTGCAGATCCAGATGTCATAATCCCCTTGTTCCATGAGTGTTTTGGCCGCCGCAGCATCGAAGGTGGCCTCTTTCCACTTCATCTGACAGGCGAAATGCCCTGCGCGCCCCAGGTGGGCGAATCGCAGCGCGTCTTTGTTGCTGGAGGCCGCGACGATCACGGCCCGGTCATGCGCGGCGCGTGCCCGTTTCCAGTCTCCCAGCTTGTCATACGTCCGCCCCACGTAGGAAATGATCCAGGGATTCTCTCCCAGTCGCTCCGGCTCCAGCAAGAGGTTCCAATCGACCAGTTGATCTTTCCAGCGCCGTAAGCGGCCATTCAGGTTCCCGCGCCGCTCTAAGTACGTCCAGAACGGATCGCCGAATCGCGCCCGCTTGTCCCGGGCGACTTCATCCGCTTTGGCCCAATCGGCCAGCGCCAGGTCCCAGTTCTGAAGTTTTTCATGGACGACCGCCCGAGCGCCATAGAGCTTGTCTGCCTGTGGGCTCTGCAGGAGCAGTTCGTCGAGAGTCTCAAGGGCCTCCAGACCGCGCCCCTGCTCCGCCAACTGGGTGGCATGAAGTGCAGCCGTAAGTAAGCGGGCCGGTTTCAGATCGTCAGGCTGATCAGAAACCGTAAGGATGACGCTGCCTTCGCCAAAACCATTCTGGACTTTCACGAGCACCGTATTCCAGCCGGCCCGCAGGGTGACGGCGAGTTCGTGTTCCCTGGGCCTGACCGAGCCGCCACTGGCAGAGGACTGAAACAGGAACTGGTCATTCACAAACAGACGTAGTGCGTCATCATCTCCCATCTGAAAGGCGACTTCCTGTTCGGCCGGCGACCAGATACGCGTCTGCACATAGTGGCAGCCGACTTCCGTCCCGAGGTCGATTCGTCCGTTGGCCTGTGGCACGGCCGCCTGCCATTGCAGCCGGCCGACGGTGTCGTTTTCGGCTGCGGCGGGCACGAGTTGAAACGGATCGAGGTGGCCTTCCGGCGGTTCAGTTCGCTCCAGCCCGGGGGCATAGAGGCCCACGGTCCAGTACCCAGTTTGAATCCAGTGCGGAGCGGCTGCGCCCTGCCGTTCGTGGGCGTGGCGAAAGGCGGCGTCCGCCTCGTCCCAGCGGCCGATCGAGGCGAGGTGATGGCCGTACGCCGCCTGTAACACACTGTCGTCGGGGCGCAGTTCGAGCAGCGCGGGGAGAACCGCGCCGACTCGACTCACACTCGCAATCACCTCCCGGCGAGGGGCGGCGTCGGGGAGATGCTCCAGGGCTTCTGCGATCAACGGGGCTGCGACGTCGAATTCGCCCGCGAACGCGTACGCAAATCCGAGCCTGAGCCGCGGGTCTTCGAATTCTCGTGCCGCGACAGTCTGTTGCAGGATTTCTGCCGCAGCCGCGTTGTTCCAGGTGGAGATCCGAAAACACCCGAGCGCGTGTGCTTTCCACCTCGCGTCGCGACAATCAATGGTGACCTGGAACCGCACATCGCCGGTGTTCTCAACGGGATTCGCAAATTCATACAGGGCGACGTGCGGCCGATCGTGATTGGGATACGTTGTCCAATGTGTCGCCGGATCACCGTCGATCGTGAAGTCGACTTCGTGCGATTGACCGTCGTCTCCGCGTTGGAGCGATTCATCGGCCCAGGAACGCGCAACGGGGACTTGTGCCAGGTCGCCGGAAGGGGTGCGGACGTCAATGCGAACTTCGGAAATCAGGAAGTTGCCCAGCCTTGATTCCCGGCCCGCGGCCCCTCCAGGAAGTGCTTCGTGTGGCACGGTCTCCAGGGCAATTCCGGCGATCTGCGGCTGATCCAGGCCGAAGACAACGGTGTAGACCTCGTCATCGGGGGTTTCGCCAGCGGCCAGGATCGAACCGTCGTTCTGACGCGTCAACGTTGCGCCGCTGAGCGCTTTCATTTCCGATGGCTCGATGACGGTCCGATTGATCCGGCGCTCACGCTGTGTCAACAGCACGTCGGCGAGCAACGTTGTGATGCCTTCGTCGTCCGGGGCAGCGGCCAGCCGCTCTTCGGCCAGCCGCCGCGCCTCGGCCAAGGACCCCGCGGCGAGTTCTGCCTCGCCCGCGGCCGCCTGTTGTTTCGCCAGCAGCAGGCGCAGCAGGGGATCCTCGGAGTTCAATGCAACGAGTTCGCCGAAGTTGACGCCTGCAGCCAGGATCGTCTCCAGCAAGGACTCGCGCTTCGCCCGATCAGATTCGTTTCGCAGGGCGCGGCCAATCCACCGGGCCGTTCCTTCAGGGTCTCCAACATGGAGATAAGCCAGGGCCACCCTCATCCGCGGGTCCGCGGTCTGTGATAACTCGAGCCGGCGCATCTCGGTTTCAGACGCATCGCGGTTGGCGCTTGCAGACAGACGGAATCGACCCAGGGTATCCCGGTCCACGGCCCCGGAATCAATCTCAATCGCGAGTTGCGAACCATTGGGGAGTGTCTCAGCCGTTTCGAAGAACACCACGTGGGGCGATCTTTGACTTGGCCAGGCGGTCCACTGCGTTCCGGAATCTCCATCCATGGCGCCGGAAGCGTGTCGACCGCTCGTCGAGTAGTCCGACAAGGCCCGCGCAATCTCAACAGTGTTGCGGCGACCGGTTTCATCGACCACGAACACGCGGAATTCCGAGATTGTAAAGTTCCCGTTGTTTGCACGCCCGGATCCACCATTCGGCAGGCTGAGGTCCGGTAGCGTTTCCAGGCGAAGACAGACAATCTCATGGGGGCACACGTCGGAACCAATCGTATACCGGGCGCTCAGTGGACGATCCCCCCCTGCCAGGACGGAACCGTCCTCCTGCAACGTGAGCGTCGCACCGCCCGTTGACGTCAATTCGTCCGGTCTCAGCACGGTCCACTTGGCTGTCTCCGGAAGCAGCAGGTCCGCGAGAAACAGAACGCCGGATTCATAGTCCGACGGCGACCGGACCGGCTGCCAGCCCTCAAGCAGCCTCTCGACCCCGGCAGCGATCCGCATTGCCTCTTGCTGGTCGCTTGTGTTGAGCAGACGCTCGAGCAACGTCCGAATGTCGTCAGGAACGTTCGCCAGGATGTCCTGAATGCTGGCCGCCGGTGCGTGCGGTCCATGACTAATGGCTGGCGGTCCATTCGCCGCCATGCCGCTGGGAACGGAAAGTGGTTCCGCGGGCAGTCCCGATAAATACAATTCGAGGAGCATTTTTGCCTTGCCGAACAGTTCCTTCGCTTTCGCCGAGTTGCCTGCGGCAGCCTCGCGTTTCGCCAGCGCCGCCAGCAAGACCGGTTCGTCCGGGCGGCGCGCCACGAGGTCGCCCAGGTCCACCGAGGATTCGGCAATCCGCGCGACGACTTCAATTGTGGTCCCGATTCCGGCGCCGCGACTGAGCGCCCGCTCGAACGAGTCGGTCGCGCTCCGCGCGCTGCCGGCCAAGTCATACGCCAACCCCAGTTCCAACCAGGCGTTGCGGACCTCGTGTGGCGACCATTGTTGCTCATCCGTCCCCAGCGACTGCGGTGCGTCATTCACAAACAGACGGAAGCGCCCCAAAGCATGGGCGACGCTCTGATGGAGTTTGACGACCAGCGGCCGTCCTTCCTCGACGGTCAGGGGTTCTGTCAACTGAAAATCCGCGAAGTGCCGCTCACCCAGCCGGCTCCAGACATGCCAATCGGTGTTGATGTCGCCGTCGACGGCCCGTTCGATCTCGCGTGACTGCCAGGAAAAAGACGCCCAGGCTTTGGAAACCGGTACGGGTGTGAGACGGTCTTCGTCCTGAGTGAAGAACTCGACTTCCTGGAGATGGAAGTTGCCGGTCTCGTGCCAGCCCGGTCCCTTGTTGGGCAGGGAATCGTCGGGCAGGACTTCCAGCCGAATCGCGGCAATCGTTTCAATACTCGGATGCGCGATGAGGGTGTGGTCATCGTAGTGACCTTCGGTCCGATCGGTCGGTGGTCCAGCGAGGATCGAACTGTCCGGCAACAGCGTCAGCGTCTCACCTCCCGAGGAGGTCATTTCCACAGGTTCGAGCACTTTCCAGGCGCCCTGACCGTCGTAGACGCTGAACCAGTCCCAGACCAGATCGAGGCTCGACGCCGCCCGCCGTGCGGTTTCTTCATCCCTGATGGAGTGCAAGTGCTCAGTGTACGCTTTGGTGATCTCGCGCCACACGGAGGCCTCGTTTGTGGCGAGCGCTGCCTGAAAGGACTCGGCCGTAAACTGGGGCTGGTGGGCCCCGAGGGCGGCCCGCCCCAGACCCAGCAGGAGTTCCGGATTGTCCGACCGGAGGGCCTGCGCGCGCTGCCACCACACCACTGCGTCCTCCCACTGCTGGCTCCGATTCAACACCCGCGCCACGGTCAGCGGTTCGTTGGAGAGCCTGAGGAACAAACCATGGTCTGCGCCAACGTTTCCCACACGGGCGAGGAGCGTGTTCCAGCCCGGCTGCAATGTCACGGCGACCCCTTCGTCATCCCGCGTTGCCGCGCGGCTCCCGCCACGGGAGTGCACCAGTTCTCCGTTGAACCACAAGCGGATCGAATCGTCCGCTCCGAACAAGACACCGGCATCCTGCGCGTCTGGTGAGAAGACGCGGAGTTGAGCATAGCCGGACGCATGGTCCACCTGGTGCAGGAGTTGTCCCAGGTTGATCCCATCGTCTTCGCCGGCCACGACGGGCAACCACAGCCGTTCGGTATCGTCGTCGGTCCCCTCCGCAACGGGAATGGGCCGCAGCGGATCGAGGTTCTGCTCCGGCAGCGCCGCAGTCGCCAGGTCTTCGGGATAGGGGCCGACGACCCACCAGGGACTCAGGAACCAGGCCGCCCGCTTGCCCGGTGATGCGTCAATCGCCCGTCGAAAGTCCTCGGCCGCCTCATCCCAGCGGCACTGCAGCGCGAGCACGCGCCCCCGCAAGATCAAGTCGTCAGGCGTTGTCTCGGACGCGATGCGCTCGTCCAGTTGAGACAGCAGCTTGGGAGACAGGTCACGGGCGTGCCCGCGAAACGTGTCCCAGATTTCGACGGATGCCCCGTGACCGGCGGCCGCCACCTGGAGGCCGTCCCGACTGAACTGCGCCGAAGAAAACGCCGCATGATTTTCTGCGTCCAGCGACAACAGTTCCTGGCCGGACGCCACATCCCACACGCGGAGCGTCCCGTCCTCCGAGGCGGATAGGATCCGCTGGCCGTCCTGGCTCCAGTCGAGCGAGGTGACCAGGGCGGAATGTCCGCGCAGCGTCCGAATCTCCTTGCGGGTCGACGTGTCCCACAGCCGGATCACGCCATCGCTGCCCTGGGACAAATCCGAGAATGCTCCCCGGGCAACTGCCTCACGGCCGGCCGATACGAACCGGCTGCCATCAGGGCTGAACCGGACGGTGGTCAGATTCTCGTCTCCCACGAGCAACGATTCGATCACCTTTTCCGACTGACTGCACCGTGAGACGAATCCGTTCGTCTCGGCGATCAGCAATTCTGCTCCATCCGGCGACCAATCGATCGAGGTCACAGCAGACGAATGTTGCGCAAGCGGAGTTGTGGTGTCGGTTGTGGAATCCCAGACAAAAGACTTCTGATCATTGCCCCCCGTCGCCAGGAACCGGCCATCGGGGCTCCAGCGGACGGCGTTGACGCCGCCCGCGCCGTGATTGCGATGCACCTGCAGGCGCTCGCGCGTGGCGACGTCCCAAACAACGACGAATCCCTGGCCGTCGGCAGAGGCCAGCCGGGTCCCGTCCTGGCTCCAATCCAGTGCGAGAACCTCCCCGCCGCCGTCGAATGTTCCCCAGAGGCCGCCGCCGTAGTCGGCCACTTTCCTCGCGAAGACCCACTCGGAATCGTCGAACTCCAGGTCCTGCCAGTCGGGGGACGCGGTCGCGCTGCAGCGCCACGTGGTGTCCAGTTGGGCGGTCTGGACCGACCCGTCTGCGTAAGTGATGGTGAAACGCCCAATCAGTCCCGCAGGGTTCTTGGCCGTTGGTGGGTTGATGGGATGATTCTCGGCCTGGATGGCGACAACGTTCCTGCCGGGCTGCAAATATTCGGAAAGATCGACGGTCTGTGGCAACCGCCAGCCATCCTTCTCTCCCCTCCCTCGCCCGGCCGTCTCACCATTCACCATCAATACAAAATTGTCATCCGCGGTCAGTCGCAATCCGGCGGCAACCACTGAGCGTTGCGAGTCAACGTCGATCACACGCCGAAAATAGCGCGTCGCCACCGGAGCACTGTCACCATCACCCGGAAACCAGATCCACGGGCAGCCGGCAAGGGTGAGCGATGCCTCGCCCAATTCCGCAGTGACTTGCCGCTCGCGGGCGTCCCAAATGCGAATGACGCCATCGGGGCCGGCGGCTGCCAGTTGCTGTCCGGTGGGAGGGAATTGCACGACGTCCGCGACGAAGCCGGCGAGTGACTCCGTCTGCTCCGGGTCGATGTCCCAAACCTGAATGGCGTCGCTGTACCAGCCCCCCGTCGCCAGTTCCCCTGTGCCCGGGCGAAACGCCAGGAAGTTCAGGCTGGAACCGCGGACCTGATAGGCATGTTGCTGCTCGTCCGGACCCGACTGCGGGTCCCACGTGCGCACGACGCCGTCTTCGCTGCAGGTCGCCAGCAGGCGCAGTTCCGGACTCCAGTCAATGTCTCGAATCAGACTGGTGTGGCCCTCGAACGAATCGACGAGGGTCCCGGTCGACAGGTTCCAGGTCCGCACGGCGTGCATGTCGCCGTCATTATCGGCAGTCGCAATGGTATCGTCGTGATGCCAGATGACAGAGGTTTTGGTGCCCGTCGCGCCGGTCAGCGTCTGCAGCGGTTGGCCCGACTCCGAGTCCCAGATGCGGATGGGCCCCGTCCCCACCACCACGAGCCGGTTGCCGTCCGGGCTCCAATCGATCGCCTCGACGTCGTCCGGGGACTGGAATGAGGTGACGATCTCCCCGCTGCTCAGGTCCCAGATGCGAATCACGCGCTCCGCCCCGGCCGCGGCGACCCGCCGCCCGTCCGGCGCGGCCGCCAGCGCATGCTGGCTCTGGAGTTCCGTATTGCCCTCCAGTGTCCGTTCGAGTTCTCCGGTGAGGGCGTTCCAGACACAGAGGTACGTATTCGCCGATGTGACCACATATTGTCCTTCCGGCGTCCAGTCCAGGTTCCACCAGACGACGTTGGGATCGCCCGACAGCGAATGCAGCAGGTAGCCCGTCTCCGCGTCCCAGATCTGCACCGTGTTGTGGTGGCCGATCGATGCGGCCATCGTGCCGTCTTGATTGTATTCAATGTCGTGTACGTGCTTCTCGTGGAGGTGCAGCGTGAGCCGGCTGTCCCGCGTCTGTGAACTGGCGTAGTACCACTCCCAGCCGCGCAGATCGGTCTCGCCCGCGTTCGGCCGGAGCCCGGCCAGGAGTTGCGTCAACTGAGCGGACCTCTCGGGAGTCTCGAGCAATCGCGCGGCGGTCAACATGGACGCGGAATACACGGCTCGGCGGGAGAGTTCCTTCTGACGTTCCGCTTCTTCCCGCGCCGCGACGGCCGCCCGCGTCTCCGCTTCTTTCGCGACGGCCAGATTGCCCATTTCCGTGGCCTGCCGCTTCGCCAGGTCGCGCTCGTCTTTGAGGTCCTGCTGCGTCGTATTCAGCTCGTCAATTGTCCGTGTGAGTTTGGTCTCATTGTCTTCCAGTTGGCCGATCGTGTCGTTCAGTTCCGCCTGTTTGTGCTGCAGATTCTGATTCAGTTGCGTCATCCGCCAGGTCATGAACGGCCCGGCAATGTTGATGACAAGCAACAACAGGCAGACGATCCCCAGCGACGCGGCCAGGCCCCGGTTCCGCCGGCTCCAGCGCGCGAGTCGCTCGGTGAGCGCCACGCGTCGCGCCTTGATCGGCTCGTCGTCCAGAAACCGCTGCAGGTCGTCCGCCAACTCCCGCGCCGAGTGGTAGCGGTGCGAGAGATCGCGGTCGATTGCCTTGTGGACGATCGTTGCCAGGTCGCGAGGCACGTCCGGATTGAGTTTCTCGATCCGCGCCGGCTCGGTCGTCGTCACGAGTTTGATCAGCTTATGCCGGTCCTTTTCGTCAAACGCCGGCTTCTGCGCCAGCAGTTCGTACAACGTCAAACCGAGCGAGTACAGGTCGCCGCGCGCGTCCGACTTCCCTTCAAAGGCCTCGGGCGGCATGTAGCGCAGCGTCCCCAGGATGTCTCCGGTGTGCGTGATGTCCTGCTGATCGCTGGCCTTGGCCAGTCCGAAGTCGGTGACCCACACCGTCCCCTGCATGTCGAGCAGCAGGTTGCTCGGCTTGATGTCGCGGTGCGTGATCCCCTGCTCATGCGCGT
>CAZWGW010000108.1:0-13652 GCA_964633565.1 uncultured Planctomycetaceae bacterium | reverse complement strand
GGCGGTCACGCGGCGGCAGGAGCGGGTGCAGCGACGGACGAGTCGGCGGCAGGTGATTGCGGCTGCGCTCAGTGGAGCCGTTATCGCCGGTTCAGTTCTGGTGGTCGCCGGGCGAATCTCTCAACGTGGCGACACGGGCGATACTGGCACGGCACAGAGTGCGCCGGTCTCTCGCCAGGAAGCGCAGTCGATGGTCTCGCTCTGGAGCGAACTGGGGGGCGAACAGGTTGCGAACGGCGACGAGTCTTATTCGCCAGTGGCGGATGACGCGGAAGCGGCGATCGGCGACGAGATCCCCGACTGGATGCTTGCGGCTGTCGCCGGTGTCGATAGCGACGACCTCCTTGATCCCGATGGTGCACCGCGCGAGCTGATCTCACCCGACGACGGCGACGAGGAGACACTGTAAACATGCGTGTCCGCGCGTGGATCAACCTGATCGGAGCGGCCGGCCTGCTGGGCCTGGCGGGGGTCGTTGCCGCGCAGCAGGCAGACGAGAAAGCGCCGTCAAGGGCCGCCGCGCAGGTCAAGACAGGACAGAACGCACCGAACACCGAACTGCCGTCGTTTACGCCCGAGCGGGAAGCAGCCGCATTGACGTTTGCGAACCTGCATCACCCGGAACTCGCGACCCTGCTGGAGCAACTCAAGTCGTCGAACCCGAAGGGGTATCGCTCGGCCGTGCAGGAGTTGTTCGCCCAGAGCGAACGGCTGGCCAGGTTGCAGACCCGCACTCCGGAGCGCTACGAGACCGAACTCGCCCTGTGGAAACTTGATTCCCGCATCCGGCTGAAGGCGGCCCGCTCGGCGATGAGCGACGCCGCTGAGACGCGCGAGGAACTCAAGGCCCTGCTGCTGGAACGGAACGACCTGCGGCTGTCCTTGATGCGGCAGGACCGCGACCGGCAGGCCGCGCGCCTGGAGAAACTCGATGCTTCGATCCAGCAGGCGGAACAGAACCGCGAACAGGCCGCCGACAACGAACTGCAGCGGCTGCTGAACACGGCCCGCAATCGGGTGAAAAACGTGCGGCCGCGGACGACGAAGCAGGCGGTGTCGCCCGATGCCGCCGGATCACAGCCGAAGAATGGTTCCCCGTCCGGGGATTCGAAACAGAAATCACAGTGAGTCTGGCATTCGCCTGTCGGGAATCCGGTTACTCCGAGAAATCAGGTTTCTGACGCGCAATAAAGGAATCGGAACCTCATGAAGCGCCTGACCCAGCTTTCGATCGCGTGTGCGGTCCTTGCCGCCGGATTCGTGTCGACAGCCCGTGCCGACGACGTCATCGCTCCCGCCAGCCAGCGCTTTGCCCCGGCGGATGTCGCCGAGACGCCGGACTTCCAGCGGCATACGGTGCCGCTGCTCGGCAAACTCGGCTGCAACGGCCGCGCCTGTCACGGGTCGTTCCAGGGTCGGGGCGGGTTCCGGCTGTCGTTGTTCGGGTACGACTTCAAGATGGACCACGAGGGGCTCTCGGAGCGGATCGATACGGAAGATCCGGCCGGAAGCTACGCGCTCAGCAAGCCGACGCTCAGCGAGCCGCACGAGGGGGGCAAGCGGATGGAGATCGGCAGTTGGGAATACAATCTGTTCCTGAACTGGATCAAAGGGGGCGCGAAGCCCCGCGCGGAAGACGCCGTCGATCTGGTCCAGCTCCATGTCGAGCCGTCGGAAATCCGCTTCAGTGCGGACGGCCAGCAGCAGCAACTCACAGCCGTCGCCGTCTGGGCGGACGGCACGCGGGAAGACGTGACCTGCCTGTGCCGGTTCCTGACGAACGACGAAACGATTGCCGCGATCGAGCCGACCGGCCTGGTATCGGCCGGTGAGGCGGGGGATACGCATGTCGTGGTGTGCTACGACAACGCGGTCGTCCCGGTGCCCGTGATCCGGCCGGTTTCGGACAAATTCGGCGAGAACTTTCCCGTCGTGGCGACGCCGACGAAGGTGGACGAACTTGTCGTCGAGAAGCTGCGCAAGGTGGGCCTGGTGCCGTCGGACGTGTGCGGCGACGCCGAATTCCTGCGGCGGGTGAGCCTCGACATCGCGGGCACGCTGCCGACGGCGGCCGAGGTGCGGGCGTTCCTCGCGGATACGACGGCCGACAAGCGCGAGCGGAAGATCAACGAACTTCTGGAGACGCCGGCCTATGCGGCGTGGTGGACGACGAAGTTCTGCGACTGGACGGGGAACAGCGAGCAGCAGCTCAATAACGCCAACGCCGCCGTCGGCAATCAGGGAGCCGTCAGTCGCGAGTGGTATGACTGGATCCAAAAACGCGTTGCTGAAAACGTCGCCTACGACGACCTTGTTGACGGCATCGTCGTGTCAACCAGCCGGAAGCCGGACGAGAGCTATCGCGAATATTGCGAACGGATGAGCGCGTGCTATCGCCCCGACAGCGAAGTCTCGTACGCAGATCAGGACGGAGGATTGACGTATTTCTGGGGCCGAAACAACTTCAACAACAACGAGACCCGTGCGATCGGGTTCGCCTATACGTTCATGGGTATCCGCATCCAATGCGCCCAATGCCACAAGCACCCCTTCGACCAGTGGACGCAACAGGACTTTCAGCAATTCGAGCAGTTCTTCGCGCGCGTCCGGTATGAGCGGAATGGCTCAGATCGAAGTGAGTATCAGGCCCTGCTGAAGGAGATTGGCGCCGATGGCAAGAATGGCGGCCAGCAACGGAACGCCATCGCCGCTGCCCTGAAGGAAGGCAAGACTGTGCCGTTTCCCGAACTGCGTGTCGTCGCACCGGGACAAAACAACAACAATCGCCGCAATCGCAACCAGCAACCCCAGTCACAGCAGGCGATGGCGCGGCTGCTCGGCGGTGAGACGGTAAACCTGAACGAGATCGCCGATCCGCGCACGGCCCTCATGGACTGGCTGCGGCACGACGAGAAGCAACTCTTCGCCAAGGCATTTGTGAATCGCGCCTGGGCGAACTACTTTGGCCGCGGCATCGTCGAGCCGACCGACGACCTGTCGCTCGCCAATCCCCCCACAAACGCTCCGCTGCACGACTATCTGGCGAAAGGCTTCGTGGAGAACGATTACGACATGAAGTGGGTCCACCGCACGATCTGCAACAGCGAGACGTACCAGCGGTCGTGGCGGCCGAACGAGACCAATGCCGGCGACGAGCGGAACTTCAGCCGCGCCGTGCCGCGCCGTCTGCCCGCCGAAATGGCGTACGATGCTCTCGTGATGGCGACGGTCGAGGACAGTCGCGCGGCGACGTTCGTCACGGAACTCCAGGGGCGCGCCCTCACGTTGCCGGGCGTCCCCCGTGGCAACGGCCGCAACACCGGTCCAAACTACGCCCTGACGATCTTCGGCCGTTCGCTCCGCGAAAACAACTGCGACTGCGAGCGTTCGTCCGAGGCGAGCCTGCTGCAGACGGTCTTCCTCCGCAACGACCAGGAGACGCTGCAGATGATCGATCGCCGCGACGGCTGGATTTCCCAGGTCGCGGACGAGCTTGCGGGGCGGACGCGCGACGCGCAGCAGGTGGAGCGCGGCCGGGAACGGAATCGAGACCGCCAGGACAACGATCAGCCGTCGATTGCCGACGTCGTCCAGCGGGCCGAGGCCGCCCTGGCGCGGGCGAAAGAGAGCGGCGATGCCGAGCGGATCGAGCGGACCGAGGCCCGCCTGAAACAGGCCCGCGAGCAGGCGCGCCGCAATCGCGGATCGGACCGTAACGCCGAGTCACAGCCGCAGCAGGACAAGCCGGCCGCGGCCCCCGACGCCAAGGCCGACGTCCCGCGGCTGGTCGAAGAAGCCTACCTCCGTACGGTCAACCGGCTGCCGAGCGACAACGAACGGCAGATCGCCGCCGCGTTCATCACGGACGCCGACGAGCCGATCGAAGGGCTCCGCGGCCTGCTGTGGTCGCTCATTAACACCAAGGAGTTCATCGTCAATCACTGATGAGGTGTAGTTTGGTGGGACCGCCCGCGGTATCACCAAGCGACCAAACTACCAAGCGACCAAACTACCAAACCACCTTCCCAAAGGACCCCAGCACATGGCTCTCCACCTGACCTGCGACGGCTTGCAGCGACGTGACTTCCTCCGCATCGGCGCGCTCGGCGCGACCGGACTGACGCTTGGCTCCTACCTGCGGGCCGAAGAAGCGGGGGCCGTGAGCAGCGGCGCGAAGGCGAAGGCAGCAATCTTCGTCAACCTGCCGGGCGGTCCGTCGCACATGGACACGTTCGACCTCAAGCCGGAGTCGTCGGACGAGTACCGCGGGGAGTTCAAGCCGATCCAGACCAAGGTCGAGGGGATCGAGATCTGCGAGCACCTGCCGAAGCTCGCTTCGGTCATGGACAAGTTCGTCATCCTCCGCGGCGTGACGCACACGCTCGCCGCGCACCAGCTCGGCTCCGAATACGTCAACACGGGCAACCGCCCGCTCCCGTCGCTGGAATTCCCCGGCATTGGCGCGGTGGTCACGAAGGAACTGGGCGGCCCTGCCGATCTGCCGCCGTTCGTGTCGATCCCGAACTCGACGCAGCGGGCCGGATACCTCGGCGTCCAGTACGCTCCGCTCCACACCAACTCCACGCCGCGGCCCGGCACGCCCTACTCCGTTCGCGGCATTTCGCTGCAGAACGGCCTGACGGTGGATGACGTCGAGAAGCGGCAGAACCTGCTCAAGCAGCTCGACACGACATTCACGGGTTTGGAGAAGAACAGCCAGTTGCTGGAGGGGCTGGACCGCTTCTCGCAGCAGGCGTATTCGATGATCACGTCTCCCCGCGCCCGAGCGGCGTTCGACGTGAGCAAGGAAAACCCGGCCTACGCCGAGAAGTTCGGCGAAGACGGCTTCGGCCAGAGCTGCCTGCTCGCGACACGACTGATTGAGGCGGGGGTCCGCTTCATCACGATCTCCTACGGCGGCTGGGACACCCACCAGGACAACTGGAACCGCCTCAAGGACCGGCTGCTGCCGCCGTTCGATACGGGACTGTCGGCCCTGTTTGCCGGCCTCGCCGAGAAGGGCCTGTTGGATTCGACCACCGTGTACGTCACGGGAGAATTCGGCCGCACGCCGAAGATCAACAGCCGCGGCCCGGCGGTCGGCCGCGACCACTATCCGCGGGCGATGTTCATGCTGATGGGAGGCGGCGGCCTCCAGGGGGGCCGGGTGCTCGGCGCCTCGAACGAGAACGCCACCGAGCCGGCGGACGCCGGTTTCAGCCCGGACGACGTGGCCGCTTCGTTCTTCCAGACGCTGGGCATCGACCACACGAAGGAATACCACACCAACACCGGCCGGCCGGTCATGATCGTCCGCGACGGTACGGTGATCAAAGAGTTGGTGGGATAAACCGAGTCACACAGGAACGCGGGCCTGTCGCAGGAGCGCGAGACAGGTACTAGTTGTCCGGTGCGCCGCGCCAGATTGGCCGGCGCACCCCTTTACTCCAGGAGCAACGTCCATGAAACGGTTTTTGACGGGAGTGTGCGCCGCTGCCGTCGCGGCGTGTGTTACAGTCCCCGGACTGGCAGAGGAGAAAAAGCCCCCCCAGGAGCAGCAGAAGAAGCGCTCGCCCGAGCAGGTCTTCAAGCGGCTCGACGCGAACGGCGACCAGAAGCTCAGCCTGACCGAGTTCCAGGGGAAACGCGAGGCGGAGCAGGCCAAGAAGCAATTTGACGCGAAGGATGCCGACAAGGACGGCAGCCTGACGTTCGCCGAGTACAGCGCGGAGCAGCCCGCCGCAAAGGGCACCCCGGAGAAACCCCAGCGGACCCCGGAGGAGAACTTCGCCCGGCTCGACAAGAACAGCGACAAGTCGGTGAGCTTCGACGAGTTCAAGGGAAAGCGCGACGAAGCCAAGGCGCGCACGGCCTTCGACCGCAAGGACGCCGACAAGGACGGCAAACTCACGCTCGACGAGTTCAAAGCGCCGCCAAAGAAGAAGAACGCCTGACGCGCTGTCGCACTAAAGTCCTGGCAATCATCAAAGGACCGTCCATCGGACGGTCCTTTGTTGTTTCTGACTCATTTCCGCGTGTACCAGCATCAAAACCCTCACGCTTCCCGCCACACCGGCTCCACGTCGTCGGCCACATAACGCTCCAGCACTTCGTGGGGGCCGAAGTTCGCCTTGTAGGCCATCGACGGGCACTCGGCGATCCAGTAACCGAGGTAGAGGTGCGGCCGCCCCGTCCGCCGGCAGAACTCGATCTCCTGCAGGATCGAAAACGTCCCCGGCCCCAGGTCCCGCCACTCCGGATCGTGGTAGAAGTAGACGCTCGACAGGCCGTCGTCCACGACGTCCACCAGACTGACGCCCGCCAGGCGGCCGTCGCGCAGATACAGCATCTCCCGCGCAAACTCCCAGTCACCCAGGAGGAACGCTTCGGCGTAGTCGTTCATGTCCGTCGGGTGGAACTGCCAGCCACGACGCGCCGACATGTCCGCGTGCCAGGCGTTGTACAACCGCATGTGGTCGGCCGTGACCGTCGGTCGCTGGACCAGGACCTCGACCCCCTGATTGCGGCGCAGGCAGCGGCGCTGGCTCTTGCCGGGCCGAAATCGCGTGATGTCGACCCGCAGGCTGCGACATCTGGTACAGACCGGGCAGGCCGGGCGGAACAGGTGACACCCGTGCCGCCGCCAGCCCCGGCGCAATAACTCCTGAAACCGTCCGGCGTCCAGGCCGGCGCACAGGCGATACATCAACGAGGCAGTTTCCGCCGGCACGTACGAACAGCAGTTCGGCGGAGACCGAAACTCGAGCCAGTGGCGGGGAGGTTCGACGCTTCCGGACATCGTACAATGCCTCCGTCACCGTCACTGTCGCCGCTTCGCCGCGAGTCGCGGGACGCAAGATTGACGTTGCCGCCCGCCCCATTTTTCGCCACAGTAGGCAAAGCGGATGATCGCGGACCCCCCGCGACGACCGGCGGAAACCCGATCGTGGGTCCGGGCATCCAAGGGATAACGTCCGCGCCGGGTGTCACCGGGACTGCGCCGGTCAGCAAGATCATACAATTCACCCCTCACGACACGCGAAGCCCGAGTCATGCCCATTGGCCGGCCGATCATCCTCACCCGGGCGGTGCTGTGCCTGCTGGTGGCAGCCGCGCACGGCTGTTCGTCCCCCGGACCGGCGGCCGCGCCGACCCCTGCTGTCTCCGGCGAGTCCACCGATCCACCGGTCCGGCAACCGACGGAAACCGCCATGACACCCGCGAACGATCCCCCCTCATCCTCCCCGCAATACAACCCGCTCACCGTGGAGGAAGAATGGGTCATCCTCCGCAAGGGGACGGAGCGGCCCTATACGGGAGAATATACCGACCTGCACGACGCGGGGACGTTCGTCTGCCGGCGCTGCAACATGCCGCTGTACCGATCAGAGGACAAGGTCGACAGCCACTGCGGCTGGCCGAGCTTCGACGACGAAATCCCCGGGGCGGTCCGGCAGGTCGCCGATGCCGACGGGTACCGGACGGAGATCCTCTGCGAGAACTGCGGCGGCCACCTGGGACACGTCTTCTTCGGTGAAGAGTTCACCGACAAGAACACGCGGCATTGTGTGAATTCGCTGTCGATGAAGTTCTACCCCACCGGCGCCGACCTGCCGCCGGTCGCCCCGCCCCGGTGACGCGACGCCTTTGACTTTGCGCGCTGCGTCCTGAAAAACGCCTGCGAGTCGAACACATTCGCACCGGCCTTCTTCAGCCAGCGGCGAACCACCCTGGCGTCAATTTCGGCGGCGTCATTGAAGACCGCCTCCGCCGCCCCGTATTTGCCGACGGGTTTCAAGTCCGGCTCGTCGAGCGCCTGTCCGTTCCAGAACAGGAGGCTGACTGATTTGCCTTTCACACTGTAGCCGACGACGGGGTTGTCTCCACTGAACCAGACGGGGCTGCCGTGCCAGACTCTGGAGGTCGCCTTGGGGAGGGCCCTGGTGATCAGTTCCCGCAGTGCGTCGCAGATGGCGCGCGTGGCGGGGAGCTGGGCAGTTGACCAGGCGGTGATCTGTGCGTCGCCATTGAGGTCGTCTTTCCCGGGTTTCCGAACGGCTGGTTTCTTCGCGGTCGCCTTCTTCATCGCCTGTGCTCCCGGAATGACGCGCTCTGTTGATGTGATCTGATTGCATCAGAGTACGCGCCCCGGGCGGCATGTCAATTCCCAATTCGGCACTAATGGAGCGCATAAATTGAGGGACCGCGACGACCAGCCGCGGATGCCGCATCGCGCGCATCGCGATGGCGCGATGAGCAGCCGCGGACGGTGAGCGAGGCGAGTGCTGTGTGCCGCGGATATTCATCCGCGGCTACTGAAAGGCGTCTTGAGTCATGAACGTTCGGGACTTCGCTTCAGGAAGTCAAACACCTCGACGACCTGCCGGGGATCGACGCGATAGGGAGTTGCTTTCCCCTCATAGAAGCCGTAGCGTTCGATCATGTGGGGGACGAGCAGGGCGTAGCGAAGTCGTTGGCCGTTATCGAGGTTCTCGACGACGACGTTGGAGCCGCTCTCGGTGCCGTCGCGAAATGGCGAGAGCTGCGTGCCGGTGGTGATCACAAGGGAGACTTTGAACCGCCGCCCGTGGTAGATGAACTCGCCCGCCTGCGGGTTTTGATCGGACTGCCAGTAGGCGATTGTGCCCATGGCGTGGAGGTGCTTCGCCAGCTCCTGATGGGTCAGTCCGAGTTCGTCGACGACGTAGCGGTTATCGGCGGCGAGCACGTGGAGCAGCCTTTCGTCCGGACCGAGGAAGCCCGCTTCGGAGCCGACGTCGGACGTCGCGCCGGGGCGCATGTCCACCTCCAGTTCGGCGATCGTGCGGCCGTTGATCTGCGTGAGAGTTCCGAGGAGCGCGGTGTCGTTGCGGCCGCCTACGACAAAGTCCGTCCCGGAATCCTTGTGGGGCTTGACCGGGTGGACGTAGTACTTTCCGAGGTCAAGGAAGTCGGCCAGGTCCGGCAAGTTGTCCGCGGCGCACGCTGGCAGTGCGACAGGTCCGGGCGACAGAAGCGCGGAGGCCAATACGACAGTTCGCGACGCGGCGGTCATCATGAGTCCTTCCTTTCCGTCTGCGTGTAAGCAATTGCAGTCAGACGACGGGCGTGGGGGGAAAGTTTCTAGATTGGCGCACGAAAGCCGTGATTTCTGGAGGGGCTACGGTGTCGCTTCCGGAGGGATGCACTGGTTGAAACGCGGCGTCAGTGGCGTGGTATCGACGATTGAGCGGGTGCGCGGTCGAATTCTCCGGGAAGGGCTGGTCTTCGCCACGGCGTGACGCGACGACTTGGTGCAGGGCAGGCGGTCTTTCCAAACGAGGGCCAATCCGAGGATAATCGGGCTTCCATTCCTCCGCGTTCCATTTTCCCGCGAGGTCAAAATGTATCAAATCCGCACTCCGGGCGTGCTGATGCTGTTAGCGGGCTTCCTCGTTGCAAAGAGCGCATTCGCCCAGGGCGGTGCGAGCGCCGATGCGGTGCGTAACTGGGGGGCGTGGCGCGGGCCGCTGGGGACCGGGGCCGCACCGGACGCCGATCCCCCGATCGAGTGGAACGAGGAGAAGAACGTCCGCTGGAAAACGCCGCTGCCGGGGCTGGGGCACTCCTCGCCGGTCGTGTGGGGAGACCGGATCTTTCTGACGTCGGCGATCCCGATCGGTCCCGAGCTCCCTGCGCGCCACAGCAAGGCGCCCGGTGCGCACGACAACCTGCCGGTGACCCATCAGCAGCAGTTCGTCGTGCTGGCCGTCGATCGGCAGGACGGGTCGATCGCATGGCAGAAGCCAGTCCATGAGGAATTGCCGCACGAGGGGTGGCATTACACGGCGAGCGCGGCATCCATCTCGCCGGTGACGGATGGCGAGCGCGTCTTCGCATCGTTCGGCTCGTACGGCCTGTACTGCCTCGACGTCGACGGCAACGTGGTGTGGCAGAAACAACTCGGCAAGATGCAGGTCAAGCACGGCCACGGCGAAGCGAGCACGCCGGCGCTGTATGGCGATACGCTCATCGTCAACTGGGACCAGGAACGGGATTCGTTCATCGTGGCCCTCGACAAAGCGACCGGTGAGCCGCGATGGCGCGTGCTGCGCGACGAGGAGACCTCGTGGGCGTCGCCGATTGTGATCGAGCACAAAGGCCGGCCGCAGGTCGTGGTGAGCGGGACGAACCGCCTCCGGGGGTATGAACTCGATACGGGCCGCGTGGTCTGGGAATGCGGCGGGCTGTCGAGCAACATCGTCGCCTCGCCGGTGTACGACGCCGGAATGGTCTTCGCCGGCAGCAGTTACGAGACGCGGGCGCTGCTGGCGATCAACCTGAACGGCGCGCGGGGCGACGTGACGGGGACGAAGCAGGTCGTGTGGTCGCGGCGCGAGCGGACGCCGTACGTGCCGTCGCCGCTGCTGTATGAAGGAGGGTTGTATTTTCTGTACCACTACCAGGGAGTGTTGTCGCGCGTGACGGCGCGGACGGGGGAGGAGCCGACGGGGCCGTTCCGGTTGACGGGGATCACGGACGTGTACTCGTCCCCGGTGGCGGCGGCGGGACGGCTGTACTTCACCGATCGGGAGGGGACGACGCTCGTGATGAGCAGCGGGGAGCGGCCGCAGTCGCTGGCGTTCAACCGACTGGACGACCAGTTCAGCGCGTCGGCGGCGCTGGTGGGGCGGGAGATGTTTCTGCGGGGGGAGCGGTTTCTGTATTGTCTGGCGGAGCATGATGACGGCGCGGCATCTGAAAAGCTAAAGTAGTATGGATGAAAACGCGAATCATCGGCTTTGTCGCCATCGGCGCCGTGCTGGTTCTGGTGCTGCTTGGAAGCCAGCGCCGGACGGCGCCGCTGATGGTGTCGGGGTTTGTCGAGTCGGACGAGATCCGGCTCGGCTCGCGCGTTGGCGGACGGGTTTCGAAGGTGTACGTCGAGGAGGGGCAGGCGGTCCAGAAGGGGGATGTCCTCGTCCAACTGGAGCCGTTTGACCTTTTGGAGCGGGAAGCGCAGTACCGGGCAAATTACGACCAGGCGCGGGCCGATCACGAGAAGCTGTCGCGCGGCTTCCGCGACGAAGAGAAGGCACAGGCGAAGGCGCGCGTCGATCAGCTCGCGGCGAAGGTGCTCAAGCTCAGGAACGGGCCGCGGCCGCAGGAGATCGAGGCGGCGCGGGCCGACCTGGAGTTGGCGCAGGCGACGCTGAACCTCGCCCAGGACTCGTTCGAGCGCACCAGAAACCTGCGCGAACAGAACGCCGCCACGCAGGATCAATACGACCGGGCGTTCAAGGAACTGCAGGTTGGAAAGGCGCTCGTCGCGGCGCGCACCGAGGACCTCAGGTTGCTGGAGGCGGGGACCCGGCCGGAAGAAGTCGCTGAGGCGGAGGCCCAACTGGAGGAGGCGCGGCAGGCGCACGCATTGACGCTGAGCGGTTATCGTCCCGAGGAGGTACAGGCGGCCTACGCGGCGCTCCAGTCGGCGGATGCGGCGCTCCGCGCGCTCCGCGAACAGTTGCAGGAACTGTCGATCAAGTCGCCGCTCGACGGAGTGGTGGAAGCGGTGGAACTGCAGCCGGGGGACCTGGTGGGGGCCAACGCGCCCGTGATCTCGCTGCTCGACCCGGATTCGCTGTGGGTGCGGGCGTATGTGCCGGAGGACCGGCTCTCCGTGGACCGCGGGCAGACGGTGAAGGTCACGGTCGACAGTTTTCCGGACGAAGAATTCTCCGGCGAAATCACGTTCATCGCCCGGGATGCCGAATTCACGCCGAGCAACGTGCAGACGCCGGAAGAGCGGTCGAAGCAGGTGTTCCGGATCAAGGTCACGATCCGGACGGGGAGGGAGAAGCTGCGACCGGGGATGGCGGCCGATGTGTGGCTGGATGAGCGAATCGGGAATCGCGAATAGGATTCAGGAAACAGGATACCGCTGAAAAAGTCCCGCAATGCACGTCGCTCTGTTTCTCCCCTGCTACGTCGATCAACTGTATCCGGACGTCGGCCTGGCGACGGTCGAGTTGCTGGAGCAGTGCGGCTGCACCGTGCATTTTCCCGAGGCGCAGACCTGCTGCGGGCAGCCAATGGCCAATACCGGCTGCCGGGAGGAAGCACGGCCGCTGGCAGAACGGTTCCTGGAGGTCTTTGGCGACTATGAACACGTCGTCTGTCCGTCAGGAAGCTGCACGGCAATGGTGACGCACCATTACGAGGAGTATCTCGCGGGCCGCTCCGGTTTTGAGCAGCTCAAGCGCCGCACATTCGAGCTGTGCCAGTTTCTGGTGGAGGTCGTGCACCTCGACCGGCTCAGCGTAAGGTTTCCACACCGCGTGGGCCTGCATAACAGTTGTCACGGGTTGCGCGAGTTGCGGTTGGGACGGTCGTCGGAACGGATGGAGCCCGATTTCAGTCTCGCGCGCCAGTTGCTGCAGCGTGTGGAGGGCATCGAACTGGTGGAACTCAGGCGCCCGGACGAGTGCTGCGGATTCGGGGGGACGTTTGCCGTCTCCGAAGAGGCCGTGTCGTGCCAGATGGGGCTGGACCGGATCGCCGACCATGAACTGGCGGGGGCGGAGGTGATCACGGCGGGTGACATGTCGTGCCTGATGCACCTGGAGGGGCTGATCAGGCGGCAGAAGAAGCCGATCAAGGTGATGCATATTGCGCAGATCCTGGCGGGGAGGGGTGTGTGAAGGCAGAAAAATGTGAGGTAAAAACACTCGCCAGCGCTCTTGTCGGCGTTCTGCTGTTGAACACGGCAGCGCAGGGAGCGCCCGACTTCGATCGCGAGGTCGCGCCGCTGCTGGCGCGGCGCTGCCTGGAGTGTCACAGCGGAGCGGAGCCGGAAGGGGGGTTCAAGCTCTCCGAGCGGACGACCGCCCTGGCCGGCGGCGACTCGGGGGCTGCCATCCGTGCGGGGAATTCCGGGCAGAGCCTGCTCTGGCAGCGCGTGTCCGCGGGGGAAATGCCCCCCAGCAAGCCGTTGCCCGACGACGAGCAGCAGCTTCTCAAAGAATGGATCGACAGCGGAGCGGAGTGGGGTTCGGATCCGATCGATCCGTTCCGCTACTCGACTGACAAACGGGCGGGACTGGACTGGTGGTCGCTGCAGCCGATCGCGCGCCCCCGCGTGCCAGCGACCGCGTCGGGGAGTGAACTCCGTACGCCGATCGATGCATTTGTCGCGGCGCGACGAGACGCGGCCGGGTTGACGGCCTCACCGGTTGCAGATCGAACGACGCTGATCCGCCGGCTGTACCTCGACGTATTGGGGCTGCCACCGTCGCCGGATGACGTTGCCGGGTTTGCGGCGGACGGGGCGCCGGATGCGTGGGAACGGCTCGTGGAGCGCGTGCTGGCGAGTCCACGCTACGGCGAGCGATGGGCGCGGCACTGGCTGGACGTCGTCCGCTTTGCCGAAAGTCACGGCTTCGAAACGAACGTCGAGAGGCCGTACGCGTATCACTACCGGGACTATGTGATCCGCGCGTTCAACAGCGACAAGCCGTACAACGAGTTCATGTTCGAGCAGTTGGCCGGCGATGCGGTCGGAGCGGATGCCGCGACCGGGTTTATCGTGGGGGGTGCGTACGATCGCGTGAAAGGGCTCGACCCGCTGCTGGGACTGATGCAGCGGCAGGACGAATTGACCGACATGGTCAACA
>CAZWGW010000107.1:0-13719 GCA_964633565.1 uncultured Planctomycetaceae bacterium | reverse complement strand
GAGAAGTCGCTGGAGCGTTTCGGCGACCGGTTCGTGCAGCGAATCTTCACAGAGGTCGAACAATCCCGGTCGGAAGGCCGAGCCACCCGGGCGGCCAGCTACGCCAAGCGGTTCGCGGCCAAGGAGGCATGTTCCAAGGCGTTGGGCACCGGGCTCCGGCGCGGCGTCTTCTGGCGCGACATGGGAGTCGTCAATCAGCGCGGCGGGGTGCCTGCAACAGCCGTTAAACCCGCTGCTGCGCCGCCCGTCCCGGCGGTTGCGGCAGAGACGCTGGAGTCGGCGCTGGCCGAGACGGCGCCGACCGGGACGAGTTCGGTCATCCGGCGTCGGGCAAAGAAAAACCACACGCTGTGGGCCTACCTCGTGGCCGCCGGCGCGTTCGTGCTGATAGCGGCGATCATTTTCATCGCCACGCGGGGCGACGGCACCCGCAAGACACCGGGTGCCGGCGGATCGCAGGAACAGCCGTTGCCGCCGGACCGGCAGGATCCGCCGACGCCGCCCAAAGTGCCCGATGACCTGGGGCCGAACCTCCGCGTCGGTCCGAAGGGGGACTTCGCGTCCATCAGCGCGGCGCTGGAGTACGTTCAGAAGCATGCCGCGCGCTTTACCGGCACCCAGACTTGGAAGATTACGCTCGCCGGCGGGCAGACGTACAAGGACCGGATCGTCCTGAGCGGGTCCAGTTTCGGCGGCATCCCGAAGGGGGTGCGGATCGAATCGGAGGGGCCTTCGCCGGCGATCCTCAGGCCCGACAGCACCGACGCGGTTGTTGAACTGGGACGGACCGAGCAACTGACGATCAGCGGCCTGCTCATCGACGCCGGCGGTCACGACGCGGCGATCGTATTGAACGGCAATCTCAACGGCACGGTCCTGGAAAACCTGACCGTGCAGGGTTTTGCTCAAACGGGGCTGGTGTCGGACGACCTGTCCGGCAACTTGAGCAGCCGGGTGCAATTGATCGGACTGACGTTTGTGCCCGGATCGCCCGGCGCGACGGGCATCCGGCTGGCGGATGCGCGGAACCTGAAGATCGACCGCTGCCAGTTCACAGGGACGATGGAGACCGGCATTGAGTTCACGTCGACGACCTGGAACCACTACATCGACGTGCGACACTGCCGGTTTCACGAGTTGCGGTCCGGGGTCCGCTTCTCCGGGATCGCGCAGCCGCTGCAGGACGTGCACATGGTCAACAACACGTTCCACCGGGTGCAGCGGGGAATTGTGTTCGATCAGATGCCGTCGTCCGGCAGCGGAGGGTTCGTGGTGTCGCATAACCTGTTTGCAGGGGTCACCCCGGGGCCGGAAGCCTTCGTCGAACAGGGCTTCGACAGCGGCGCAGCGGAATTGCTTCTCCCGCCGGGGGCCGCGCGGCACAACTGGTCCGACCGGAAAAGCGACACAGTTCAGGCAGGAGAGTTGGACATTTTCGCGCAGGACGGCCGTCGGGGGGTGGAAACTGTGCCGTTCGCGTCGCGTGATCCGTCCTCGCCCGACTTTCTCAAACCGGCGACCCAGGCCGTGCGAAACGACCTGCAGGGGCCGGTGCAGAATGCCGACCCTTACGTCGGAGCCGTCGCCCCTTGAGCAAACGTGCATCCGGGGGTTCGGCGCTCAGGCCTTCCTGCAGGACGTTCGGGATCGGCCGCAGTCGCGGGCGCTCGTCCACTTCCCAGGATGCAACGGAATGCGGCTCACCGGGATCGACCGTTTCTTCCGCTCACCTCTCACGTGGACGCATCCCGTCGTACGGCACGACGGCTGATCGGCCGTGCCTTCTCCTCGCGCGAGGACCCTGTCGGTGGCACAACCCGTTCCAACTCGCGACGCCCCGAAGGCCGGCTGGAGTTTCCCCCGCCCGAAGCTCCGGATCAACCTGACAATCACGGGGGTCGTGCTGGCGCTGGCCGCGTGGATGCTGCAGAGCTATTTCACCACAGCGGCTGCCGCGCAGGCCGAACTCGACCGTTCCATGCAATTTGCCAAACTGCAGCGTGAGATGTGGTTGATTGAATACAACTCCAGCCTGATCCGGGCGCCGCGGAACGAGCGGGTGACGGCCCGGGCCGCGTTTCATGTCGTTGAGAACACCCTTTCGCTCATGGCATGGTCCGATGCCGCCGGGCAATTCAGTCCGTCCAGGCGGGCCGAGACGCTGCAGCAGGCGCGGGTCGCGACTGGCAAGGCGAAGAAACTGTTCGACGAGCGGGATTATGCGTCGCTCGTGGGAGAACTGAACGCAGTCAGCCAGTTGTACGAAACCCGGATGCAGGAATCCCCGATCGTCACCGGCTCGCAGCACGCGGGACTGACGTGGTGGCAGCATCTGTTCCCGGCGGCGTTTTTCGTGGGGATCGTGATGTGCGTACTCGACCGGCGCGCCCGGGGGCGGATTGCCCCGCGCGAGGAGTAAGACGCGGCGTCTACGCCACACTCGCCACCCTGTCGCTTCAGGTTCGTTGAACCTGGCACGGTAGCGGGATCAGAACCACTTGTCGCCGCAGGCGTTGTGCACGCGTCCACTTGCCTTTCGCGCGACCCCACCCCTATGATCGTGGCGGACAGCCGCGATTGACGCGGGACTTCCGACCGCGATTCTTCGGAGCCGACAGGTGCTCGAGTACGACTGGGAGAGTAGTGTCGGCCATTGGGTCTGTTCGACATCGCACGCGCTCCGCCGCGCGCTGGGGACGCGCCTGGCCGAGGAGGGGATGACGCTGCGGCAGTGGGAGGTCCTCGTGTGGCTGTCGATGAACGGCGACCTCTCCCAGGCGGAACTGGCCGAATGCATGGGGATTGAGCGACACACGCTGACGGGCGTTCTCGCCCGGATGGAGCGCGACGGCTGGCTGGCGCGCCGCTGTTGTCCGGAGGATCGCCGCAAGAACAAGCTGCACCCGACGGAGAAAGCGGAGGCCGTCTGGACCCGGGCCGTGGCCTGTTGCCAGAATGTACGGGCGCAGGCGGTGGAAGGCATCTCGTTCGACGAGTTGGCGCAATTCAAGCGGACGTGCGAGAAAATCCGTCAAAACCTGGCCGCAGCCGACGAAGCGGACGAGCCGGACAGCGCGCAACAGCCCCAGGCGCTGTGCGTATCCTCCGGAACGGCCGAACCCGTCCGCGCCAGTTGATTCGACCGGCATAGCTCTCTTGCACGGCACTTCGTGTGTTGTTGCCATTCTGCAACATCGACGTTGCAAATCTGCGACGTTTGGGGCCACTTTTCCACGCAGGAAATCTGATCGCCTGTATGCTTTGGGCGAGTGGCGTTGAGTGCTGAAATTGCGCCGTCGTGGAACACACAGGCGGCTGTACCTCACGAAATGACTGATTGTGATAGTTGTTGACTTAATTGAGTTGCCTTTTCAGTCACAACCTGTCAGAATCTATCAAGACATGGACGTTTCGTGACCGGGGTTCCACAGCATGCTCCTCGACCAGCGCCGCGACAGCATCTTGGGAATCATTGAAAATAAAGGATTTGTATCGCTTCAACAGATTGTTGAGGCGATTGGCGTCAGTGAATCGACCGTACGGAGGGATCTGGAACAACTTGAAAAGATCGGACAGATTCGGCGCACCAGAGGAGGTGCCGCCTACATCGGGGAGTCGCTGACCACGTTCGAGGATCGGCGCGGTCGGGCGCTGGCGGAGAAACAGCGGATTGGAAAACGAGCGGCGGAACTGATCGGGTCGGGGGAGACCATTCTCCTCGACGGCGGGACGACAACCCTGGAAGTCGCCCGCAACCTGGCGGGGAAGTCACTGCAGGTGGTGACGAACTCGCTGCCGATTGTGAACCTCCTCGTCGGATTCGCTGACGTGGAGCTGGTGTACCTGGGAGGGTATCTGTACCCGAAAACAGGTGTCGCGCTGGGAAGCCTCACGGTGGAGGCCCTCCAGAAGATTCACGCCCGCCGGCTCGTCATGAGCGTCGGGGGGATCACCGAGGCGGGACTGTTCAACAGCAACTCGCTGCTCGTCGAGACCGAGCGGCAGATGCTGGAGGCGGCCGACGAAGTGATCGTGGTCGCCGACAGCGGGAAGCTGGGCCATACGGAACTGGCCCACTTGTGTCCGCTCGACCGTGTTCACCGGATGGTGGTCGATGCAGGGATGACGGAGGAGTGGAAGGGAATCGTGAGAGGGAACGGGATTGAGTTGATCGTCGCCGAGTAGCAGTCAGCGTTCAGCCGTCAGCATTCAGCAAGCAGGCGCAGTCGAAACAAAATGCCCGCGACAATGTCACCGCCGTCGATTTCCCGTGCCGACGTGGAGCGCGTCGTGCGCGACGTCCTGCTCAAGCACCTGGGGAGCGCGGCGCCGACACCGTCCAGGCCGAACCCGCTGGTCGTCAATATTTCGGCCCGGCACTGCCATCTGACCGACGAGCACGTCGAAATCCTGTTCGGCAAAGGTCACACACTGACCCCGGTCAAGGACCTGTACCAGACGGGTTACTACGCGGCCGACGAAACAATCACCATCTTCGGCCCGCGCCGCCGGATGATTCCAAACCTCCGCGTGCTCGGTCCGTGCCGGGGTGACTCGCAGGTGGAACTGGCCTTCACCGACGCGATCTCGCTCGGCATCGACGCACCGGTGCGGATCAGCGGCGACATCAAGGGGACGCCGGGCTGCCTGCTGGTCGGACCGGCCGGGAGCATCGAACTGAAGCAGGGGGTGATCCGCGCGATGCGGCACGTGCACATGTCGCCGGCCGACATGGCCCATCACGGCGTGCAGAGCGGCGAGGCAATGTGCCTGCGGGTGGAAGCCCCGGGATGCACGACAGTCCTCGAGAACGTGGTCGTCCGTGGCGGCGATGACAAGATCAGACTGGAGGTCCACATCGACACGGACGAAGGGAACGCCGTCAATCTGGAGCAGGCGACGAAGGTCGATTTGTACCGAGCCGCCCGGGCGGAGAAGCCGTGCAGTTGCCGGCACTGAATATCACTCCTCAAGCCTGAAAAACGAAGAAAGGAAAGGAACACTGATTCACACTGATAAACACTAATTGCCCGGCACAGGTCGCGGAGCAACCATGCCAGGATTAGTGGAGATGAGTGGTTTTCTGTGTTCCTGCTTCTTTCGGAACAATCACAACTCTCTAACCAATTGGAGTCCAGCAATGGCGAAAGTCCTGGAAGCGCTGGGGATGATCGAGACCAAGGGTCTGATCACCCTGATTGAAGCGGCCGACGCCGCCCTGAAGGCGGCCAACGTACAGATGGTCGGCTGGGAAAAGATCGGAAGCGGTCTGGTGACCGTGTTCCTGGTCGGCGACGTGGCTGCCGTGAAGGCCGCCGTCGACGCCGGCGCCGCCGCCGCGAGCAAGGTCGGCGAAGTCGTCAGCGTGCAGGTCATCCCGCGCCCGCACGACGAGCTGAGCAGCGTCCTCCCGAAGCCGAAGGGCGCCGCCGCCAAAGGCAACGTCGGCTGAGTAACTGACGCAAAGACGCCAAGGCGCAAAGACGCGCAAAGGTCAGGAAAGAATTCTCAGCGTGGTCACTCCCTGATTCGCTTTGCGAAGCTTTGCGGACTCTGCGGCATTGCGTCAGAGAACAAGTTCACAATTCACAAGAAGCGATTGACGCAACCATGAACGAAGCCATTGGACTGATTGAAACCCGCGGGCTGATCGCCCAGATCGAGGCCGCGGACGCCATGCTCAAGGCCGCCAACGTCGCCCTCGTCAAGCAGGTGCAGATCGGCGGTGCGTATGTCACGACGATTATCAAGGGAGACGTCGGCTCGGTCCGTGCCGCCGTCGACGCCGGTTC
Source organism: uncultured Planctomycetaceae bacterium (assembly GCA_964633565.1). Classification (GTDB taxonomy): domain Bacteria; phylum Planctomycetota; class Planctomycetia; order Planctomycetales; family Planctomycetaceae; genus CAZWGW01. Next base: position 7,927 of record CAZWGW010000107.1, on the reverse strand, counting down.
GCAGGCGGCGTCGAAAGTCGGCGAACTGGTCAGTGCCCACGTCATTCCGCGGCCAACGACAGGGCTGATGGACAACTTCTGAGCAGTTGTCAGTCGTCAGTGGTCAGTCGTCCGTAGTGAAGGAACGCCGCAGCCACTGACAATGGACGACGGACAACGGACCATTCCAATGAAAATCCTCGTCGCCAACCTCGGCTCCACGAGCTTCAAGTACCGCCTGTACGACATGGACGGCGAGCGGCAGCTTGCGCGCGGCGGGATCGAACGGATCGGTCAGGATGCCGAGGGGACGTGCTTCGTCGAGATCGCCGGTCGGCGGCAGGAGATCCGCCGCCGGATCGCCGACCACGCCGAGGCGGTGCAGATCTGCCTTGATCAGTTGACCGATTCGCAGGCGGGATGCCTCAAGTCGGTCGACGAGGTGGCGGCGATCGGGTTCAAGGCGGTCTTCGCCGGCAAGCTCAGCGGCGTGCGGATCGTGGACGACGAACTGCTGAGCACAATGGAGGCGCTGGCCGACGTCGCCCCGGCCCACAACCCGCCGTATGCCCGTGCGATGCGGCAACTGCGGAAAGCGTTCCCGGCGATCCCGCTCGTGGCAGCGCTGGAGACGGGCTTCCACGAAACGGTCCCGCCGGAGCACCGCACTTACGCCGTGCCGTACGAATGGAAAGAGCAGTACGGCATCCAGAAGTGGGGCTACCACGGAGCCAGCCACCGCTACATCGGCCAGCGGATCGCGCAGCTCATGGGGCGGGACAACCTGCGGGTGATTTCCTGCCACCTGGGAGGGAGCAACTCGCTGTGTGCGATGCGCGGCGGAGTGTCGCTCTCGAACAGCCTGGGCATGACGCCGCAGACCGGACTGCCGCACAACAATCGCGTCGGCGACTTCGACCCGTTCGCGTTGCCGCTCCTGATGCGGCTGACCGGCAAGTCGCTCGAACAACTGCTGGACGACCTTTCCAGCCGCAGCGGCCTGCTGGGGATCAGCGGCCTTTCGGCGGACGTCCGTGACCTGGAGGAAGCGGCCGCGAAGGGGCACGCCCGGGCGGACCTGGCGCTGAACGTATTCGTGGCGGAAATCCGGCGCTATCTCGGCAGCTACCTGACAGTGCTGAACGGCGCAGATGCCATCGTGTTCACCGGCGGCATTGGTGAAAACAGCCGGCGCATTCGGCGAGGAGTGTGTGAAAACCTCGACTTCGCAGGCATCCGTCTGGACGCAGCGCGAAACGAATCGGCCAAGGGAGAGTGCCGCATCTCGGCCGACGGCAGCCGTGCAGAAATCTGGGTTGTGCCGACGCATGAAGAACTGGTGGTGGCGCGGCAGACGTCGGATGCCGTCCGTGGTCCATCGCGATTGACCCCGGACGTTTCGAACAACTGACCATGGACAACTGACCACGGACAACCCCATGTTCCTTGCCCGCATTACCGGCAGCGTCGTCGCGACGCAGAAGGTCGACACGATGACCGGCCAGAAGCTGTTCATCGTCGAGCCGCTGCGGATCGATGAGAAGACAAAGGCATCGCTGGCCCCGACCGGCCGCACGTTTATCGCCGTCGACCCCGTCGGCGCGGGCGAGGGGGAGGTCGTGCTGATTGTGCAGGGGTCGAGCGCCCGGTTCACGGAGGAGACCAAGAAGCTCCCGGTCGACTGCGCTATCATCGGCATCGTCGACAACGTCCAGCTTGGAGTGAAATCCGTTTACAAGTCGAATTCATGATTGCGCACACCCAGCACGTTTAGCCGCGTCCCAGCGGGACGCGCGCTGCGCGCACTCGACCACTAATTCATGCCGGACCTCTCCCCCACACCCGACGCCCGCATCCGCGTGATGCAAATCATCGCCGGCGCACTGATCGCCGGCGTGCTGGTCTTCGGCGTCATCGTGGTGTTCGGTTTCGGCGCACTGAACCAGCCGCCGGCGGAGGGGATCATCAAGTACATGGCGCTGGGCTTCATCGCCCTGGAACTGGTGCCGTTCGCCCTGGTCCCGACGTTTGTCACGGCCGAGTCGATCACGCGCGCACAACCAGGCAACCGGCTGCACGACGGCGAAGGGCTGCCGTACGGCCTGTATCAGGCCCGCATGATCATCCGGTTCGCGCTGCTGGAGGGGGCGGCGTTCTTCAACCTCGTGGCGGTGATCATCGAACACCACTGGTGGAATCTGGCCGCGGCCGGTGCACTGGCCTTCCTGATGCTGCTGATGTTCCCCACACGGACGCGCGTGGAACAGTGGACTGAGACGCAGCGGATGCAAAGTGATATCAACTCGTAATTGACGAAAGGTAAGACAGGAAAATTGATGACAGGAAAATAGCTGAAGGCACTCGGTGAATTATTTTCCTGTCATTGATTTTCCTGTCTGCACACTTCGCAGGCGCGACGAGCAAATGCTGTCGCTGAGCAGATAGAGAAATCAATATGCCCGCCACCGAACAGACCATCCGCACCGTCGTCGAAGAGGTCCTCTCGCAACTCGGCAAACGGCCGAACGGGGCCAAGCCGTCAGCCGTCAGCGGTCAGCCGTCAGTCGCAAACGGCCGCGGCATCCCCGTTGTCTCCGTGCATTCGCACCACTCTCCGCACACGACTCGGCGCTCGTCCGGCAACTGGGGCGTCTTCCAGACGGTCGACGAAGCCGTCGCCGCCGCGACGGATGCCTTCGAACAACTCCGCAACAAGACGCTCGCCGATCGCGCCAGGGCCGTGCAGATCGTCAAGGAGATGTGCGATCGGCAGGCCGAAGAACTGGGCCGCATGGAGCTGGAAGAGACGAAGATCGGCCGGCTCGATCACAAGATCGAAAAGCTCAAGATCATCAAACTCGTCCCCGGCACCGAATGGCTCCGCTCCGATGCCGTCAGCGGCGATCACGGGCTGACGGTCACCGAATACGCCCCGTTCGGCGTGATCGGGGCGATCACGCCCGTCACGCACTCGCTGCCGACGCTGGCCGGGAACGTCGTCAACATGGTGGCCGCGGGGAACACGGTCGTGTTCAATCCGCACCCCAGCGGCGCGCGGATCGCCTGCGAAGGAGTGCGGCGATTCAACAAGGCGATTGCCGATGCGATCGGCGTCGAGAACCTGATGACGATCATCGAGAAGCCGACGATCGAATCGGCCGACCAGATCTTCCAGCACCGCGGTGTGCGGATGCTGTGCGTCACCGGCGGCCCGGCCGTGGCCCGCGCAGCGCTGGCGGCCCGCAAGAAGTCGGTCGTGGCCGGTCCGGGGAACCCGCCCGTCGTCGTGGACGAGACGGCCGACATCGAGAACGCCGCCCGCTGCATCGTCCAGGGGGGGGCGTACGACAACAACCTGCTCTGTATCGGCGAGAAAGAGGTCTTCGCCGTGGAGAGTATTTTCGACAAGTTGATGGAGGCGATGAGCCGGCACGGCGGCTACCGGCTCAACGCGCAGCAGATTGAAGCCCTCACGAAGCTCACGTTTTCGCCGCCGAAGGAAGTCGGCGGTCACTGGGTGCTCAACCGCGACGTTGTCGGCAACGACGCGTCGGTCCTGGCGGAGAAGATCGGCCTCCGCGTGCCGTCCGGCACGCAATTGCTTTACGGGGAGACCGACACGAGCAATCCGTTCGTCCCCGAGGAACAGATGACGACATTTGTGCCGTTCATCCGCGCAAAGAACGCGATGCACGCGATCGAACTCGCCCACGAGTTCGAGCACGGCTTCGGCCACACCGGCATCATTCACTCCCGCGACGTGCGGAACATGACCGTCATGGGGCGGCTGATGAATACGACGCTCTTCATCAAAAACGGCCCCTGCATGTCGGGACTGGGGCTGGGGGGCGAAGGCTACCTGTCGTTCAGCGTCGCGACGCCGACGGGAGAGGGGGTAACGAACCCGCTCACATTTACGCGGCAGCGGCGGTGCGTGATGGTCGACAGCCTGCGCATAGTGTGAGAGCAGAGCGATGCAACAAGCGAAGGTCATCGGCAGAACAACGGCGACGGTCAAGCATCCCTCACTGAACGGGTTCCGGATGCTGATCGTGCAACCGCTCACTGTGGACGGCGGACCTGACGGCGAGCCGCAGATAGCCGTCGATACACTCGGCAGCAAGCTGGGGGACGATGTAATTGTCAGCGGCGACGGCGGCGCGGCCAGCGAGATCATGAACGTCAAGAAGACGCCCGTGCGCTGGATCGTGATTGGGCAGCCGGACGAGCAGAGGGCAGAAAGCAGAGTGTTGAGCGAACAGAGGATGCGGCGACCTTGAACATTGATCAGGCGATGATTGAACGGATTGTCGGCGACGTGCTGAAGCAAATCGGCGCACCCGGCGACAGCGCGCGTTCCGCTGGGACGCGGCTAAACGTGGCGTCGGGAGGCGCGTCCTCGGAGTCGCTCGTCCTCTCCGAACGCATCATTACCGCCGACCTCCTCGCCGATCGGGTGAATGGCGCCGCGGTTGTCACGGTTGGTCCCAAATCTCTCGTCACCCCCGCCGCCCAGGATTTCCTTCGCGATCGCGGCCTCACACTCCGCCGGTCGGAGAGCAAGCCGGCGTCGCGCAGCGAATCAAAGTCCACTCTCGCGCCGCTGCTGATCGTCGTGCGGAACACTCCCGCCGTGGATCGGCTGGGGCAGGACCTGCAATCGACCTGGAAGCGGGAACTCCTCGGCTGCCCCGACGACGCCGCGAAGCTCGCGATCAGTTCCCTCACCCGTGGCGAGGCGTCCACGGTCGTGATCCTTGCGGAGCAGACGCACCGCGCGGCGTGCCTGGCAAATCGCACCGAGAAGGTCAAAGCCGTCGCCATCCTGTGCGCCGGCGATGTGCGAACTGCCCGCAATCAAGTCCGCGTGAACACCTGGTGCCTCAACCCGACCAACCTGACCTGGTTCGAACTCAAAAACGTCATCCGCGCGATTGAACAACACTGAACTTCGTGTCCTTTGTGCCTTTGTGGTCAACCCCCATGCGGATTTGTGAAGTCATCGGCGCCGTCACGCTCTCCCGGGCGCACCCCTCGCTCCTGGGGGCGGCCTGGCGGATCGTCCTGCCGCTCTCGCAGGCCGGCCTGGCCGGCGACCCGGCCGGACGCGGCGAGGAGTTCATCGTCTATGACGAACTCGGCGCCGGCCCCGGCTCCCGCATCGCCGTGAGCGAAGGGGGCGAAGCAGTCGCGCCGTTTCACCCGGACGTCAAACCGATCGATGCCTACAACTCGGCGATTCTCGACAGCATTCAGCTTTCAGCGGTCAGCTTTCAGCAAGGGAAATCTGACGGCTGAAAGCTGACGGCTGACTGCTCCCCAAATCCTGGCTCCTAACTCCTGACTCCTCGCCCATGAACTACCATCCCCTTTTCAACACGGCCGAAGCCAAAGAGATCAAGGACCAGATCTGCGAGATCGGCCGCCGCGTGTACAACAAGGGCTTCGCGGCCGCCAACGACGGCAACATCTCGTATCGCATCGGCGAGAACGAAGTGCTCTGCTCGCCGACGATGATCTGCAAGGGCTTCATGACGCCCGACGACATCTGCATGGTCGACCTCGACGGCAAACAACTGGCCGGCAAGAAGAAGCGGACGAGCGAGATCCTGCTGCACCTCACGATCATGAAGCACCGGCCGGACGTGAAGGCGGTCGTCCACTGCCACCCGCCGCATGCGACGGCGTTCGCGGTCTGCCGCGAGGCGATCCCGCAGTGCATCCTGCCGGAGATCGAAGTGTTCCTCGGCGAAGTGCCGCTCGCGCCCTACGAAACTCCGGGGGGCCAGGCGTTCGCCGACACGGTCGTGCCGTTCCTGCAGGCGACGAACACGATCATTCTGACGAACCACGGCACGGTCAGCTTCGGCAAGGACCTCGTCGAGGCGTACTGGAAGACCGAAATCCTTGATGCGTACTGCCGTATCCTGATCCTGTCGAAGCAGATGGGCGGTGTGCACTACCTCAACGAACAGAAGTCGCGCGAGCTGCTGGACCTGAAGAAGCGGCTCGGCTTCGACGACCCGCGGTTCCACGTCGAGAACTGCGACCTGTGCGGGAACAGCGCGTTCCGCAACGGGTACAGGGAGCAGGAGCCGCAGGTGTGCGCGTTCGAGCCGCCGCCATCGTATCCGGGGTATATGCGGCAACCGGCGACCGCAGGGCGGACTGGCAGTCCGTCCGATCACGGCGGCGATACCGAACAGCTTGTGCAGATGATCACCGACCAGGTGCTGGCGGCGATGCGGTAGGATTGGTCAGTGCAACCGCGACAGATAGAATCAGGTGTCGACGCGGTTCGCGACGGGGAGGCAAGCCAATGCCGATGCACGACTGGACACGTGTGATTGCCGGGATCTTCCATCACTTTCACCACCGCTGGATTTCCGCCATTGCCGATTCCCTCAACGCGGGATTGCTTCCGGGCGACTATTACGCTCTGGCCGAGCAGATTGCCGAAGGGCCGATTCCGGACGTCCTGACGCTCGAGCACGCTGAAGCTTCGCCCGGCGCGAGCGACGCCTGGAACGTGACGACCGACCGTACCGGCGGCGTGGCGCTGGCAGAGCATCCCCCTCGCGTGCGCTTCACGTTTGCCGCGGAGCAGCAATTGTATTCGCAGAAGGCCAATCGAATCGCCGTATTTCACGCCAGCGGCGATCGCGTCGTGGCGTATGTTGAAATCGTCTCACCCGGCAACAAGTACAGCGATTCCGCGATTCGCAGATTCATTGAAAAGATGGAAGAGGCCCTTGAGCGTGGTTGCCATCTGCTGGTGATTGGTCCGCATCCGCCGACGGCGCGAGACCCGCAGGGGCTGCACGCCCGGTTCTGGAGCGATATTTTCGGTCAACCGGAATCGATTGGAATCACCGATGAGCAGCCACTGAGCGTCATGGCGTACCGTTCGGACGTCGTGCCCAATGCCTACGTCACGCCGTTCGCCGTGGGTGAGCCGGTGCCGGAGATGCCGCTGTTCCTCGATCCGGACCGATACGTGAATGTTCCGCTGGAGCAGACGTATCAGGCCGCGTGGAACAGTGTGCCCGAGCGCTGGAAACGGGTGATTGAGGGCACCGCGTAACCATTTCCTCGATTACTACCTGACGATCATGGCGAGCACTGCAAACGATCTCTATCGCACATACTGGAGCAAGTTTCACAAGAGCTTGGTGGCATGCAATCCGCCGTTCTCGCCGCTCAGTTCGCCAGCGGGCAAAAGTCCAGCGCGATATCCCCTTGTCTGGATCGTCAACGACAACATCTGGATAAAAGTGGAAGTGGTGTGCAGCCTTCAGAATCGCTGGGTATTTGCACAAATCGCACTCATTAAATCAGACAAATGGAAAACGTATGAGCGCTTGAAACGACAGTCCGGAGTGATTGAATCGCACCTCAAAGAGCTTCGAATTGATGAAGACCTCGATTGGGATCCACATGCCGGAACAGACACTCCGCAAATCCGGCTCACGCTCGACGAAATCGATATTCAGATTCGCGACGAATGGGAAAAACAGCATCAATGGCTGACGACGCGGGCCATTGCGCTTTGGCAGGTTTTCTCGAAGCAGCTTCGCGAGCTTCGGTAGGGAAGCCTCCGAGCGAGTTGGCTGCCGAAGACGAATCAACACCAAACTACCAAGCGACCAAACCACCCACCAATCGTTACGAACTCTTCAAATGAAAACCTCCATTATCGGCGGCGGCGGCCTCGTCGGCTCGTGCGCCGCATCGGCCCTGCAATTCGGCGGCATCGTCCGCGAGATCGCGCTCGTCGACGTCAACCGCGACCTCGTCGAAGGGCAGGCCCTCGACCTGCTGCACGGCGCGGCACTCACGGCCGACCAGAAGATCTACGCCGGCGGGCCCGAGGCCTCGGCTGATGCCGACGTGATCTGCATCACGGCCGGCCTGCGCCGAAAGCCGGATGAAAGCCGTCTGGACCTCA